>JAFTMF010000127.1 GCA_017452565.1 Clostridia bacterium | reverse complement strand
TCTCATAGTTTCCATCCCTTTTTCTTTCCAAGGCATACTCGCTCTCCTTTGAACTTTTTTGCCTTTATTTTACCACGGATTTGTAAACTATGTCCTTACACACTTTGTAAACTATCTTACTACACTAAACAGCTTGCTCCTCCCGCGAACAGAAAACCGCCCTCAACGGCAGATCCTTCGATCTCGTTGGGGGCGGTGGTTTTATTCAAATACCTGCAAAACTTGGATCTTACCGATGATATGCTCGTTGAAGGCGTTCAGCTCTTCGGCGGGGATCCAATACTCCTGATGATAGGAGCGTCCCACAGTCTGCACTTCGTAGCGGCCGATGAAACCATCGTCGATTTCGAAAGAGGTGATGTAACCCTTATATCCCGACTGCGGGTCGCGAGTGTTCCAACGCTGGGCAATTTCGGTAGCGTAGCGGCGGTTGAGCACGGGATAAAAGATGGGCTGCTCGGGCAGACGGGGAGGGAAGGCGGTATAGTCACTTTGGGCGATGAGCAAGAGCTCCTGCTCGCCCACGGGACGGTATAGGGTCATAGGAAAATCCTCCGATTCGATTATTCTTCCAAAAAGTCGGCATAATCGTGGTCTACACGGATTTTCGGCACGGCGGTGGGATAGATCCGCTTGATGGAAATCGACAGCAACCGCACCAATTCTTCGTCGGGGATGGCAAATCCGGTGGGGACCACTACGTCAAAAAGGATATTATCGTGGGTGGGGCCGAACACCACTCGGAAATCGTGATGGCGGAGCTTAGGAGAGACTTGCCGAATCACCGTGGCAATCTCGGCGTGCATAGCGTCCAGCTTGGGATCGTCCAGCGTAACCGGATCCATATGAATGACCAGCTCCAATCCCAGCTTTGCCCCTGCCTCGGCCTCTACGTTGTCGATGAGGTCGTGGATGGTGGTGAGATCTGTGCGGGCATCCACCTCGGCGTGGAGGGTGGCGAACACTTTTCCGGCGCCGTAGCTGTGGATCACCAGATCGTGTACGCCGATGATTTCGGGATAGGCGAGGACGCAATTCTTGAGTCGGTGCACCAGATCGGGATCGGGGGCGGCACCCAGCAGAGGGCCGGTAGTCTCCAGCACCAGCTTGACACCGCTGATGAGGATGAACACCGCCACCACGCAGCCGACTACGCCGTCGATCTCGATGCCTGCAAAGCGGCGGATCAGCGCACCCACCAGGACGGCGGAGGTCATTCCCACGTCGCTGAGGCTGTCGGAGGCCGAAGCCTCCAGCGCCTTGGACTCAATGAGCGAAGCCACACGGCGGTAGAAGGACCATTGCCACAGCTTCGCCAAGATAGAAACTGCCAGAATCACCAGCGAAAGGGTACCGATGACCGTTTCCTTGGCTTGGAAGAAGCCGACGATTGACTCTTTCAAAAACGAACCGCCCAAAAGCAGGATCAGCACCGACACGGCAAGTCCTGTGAGATACTCGTAGCGGGCGTGGCCGAAGGGATGCTCCTTATCGGCGGGTTTGGCCGACAGACGGAAGCCCACCATCGTCAGCAGAGAGCTGCCTGCATCCGACAGATTGTTGGCGGCGTCTGCGGTGATGGAAATACTGCCGCTCACTGCACCTGCGATGAATTTGCCTGCGGCCAGCAGGAGATTGGTGGCAATGCCCACTCCGCCTGCCACCGCACCTGCTTGGGCACGGTTGGCGGGGGAGGCGTACTCTTTGGCACGGGGGAGGAGGAGACGAAGGAGCAGGGGAGTCATTCTTCTACCTCCTGCTCGTCGGGAAGTGCCTCGATGCGCTCCCGGATGCGCTGTGCAACGTCCTGACGGCACTCCAATCGGATGGCGGTTTTCTCGCTGTTCAGGATCGTGAGATACAGATAGCTTTCCTCGGGGAAGAGGGAAACGCAGAAATTCTCCCGTCTGCGGATGCCTTCCTTTTTGCAAAGCTCCTTGTCATAGGGAAGGATGCGGTCGGTTTTCTGCAGAGAGATCTCCGCGGCTGTGCGGGGGAGCTTTCCCCGCACCGTTTTGATGGTGAGGCGGTTCTCCTCGTCGGGGAGCTGATAGATGAAATCGGTGAAGGCGTAGCGCACCAGCAAATAGATCAGTGCGGACAGGAAGATTACCGTGCCCAGCTGATTCAGGGAGTGAGGACCCACCCGTAAATAGGTGAGGATCCAAAATATGAGCGCTATAGTCAGTAGCACGAAGCCGATGACCGCCAGCGGCTTTAGCTTACGATGGGGCTTGTATTGCATCGGGAGTTAGCCTCCATAGGTCTCCATCAACCGCTTGTTGAATTCCTCGGCGGTGTTGTAGCCCATTTTCTTTTGGCGATGGTTCATAGCGGCAATCTCCAAAATGACGGCGAGGTTACGGCCGGGGGTAATCGGGATGGTGAGCTTGGGCACCTTGATGCCCATAATGTTGATATACTCGGTATCCAGACCGAAGCGGTCGTAGTCCTTGTCGTCCTTCCAAGGCTCCAGCTCTACCACAAGGTCGATCTTCTCGCTCATCTTAACCGAGCCCATACCGAAGATGCGGTGTACGTCCACGATGCCGATGCCGCGCAGCTCGATGTAGTGACGGATAATCTCGGGAGCGGTGCCTACCAGCGTTTTATTGGAAACCTTCTTGATTTCCACCGCATCGTCTGCGATGAGACGGTGTCCGCGCTTGACCAGCTCGATGGCAGTCTCCGACTTACCGATGCCGCTGTCGCCGAGAATCAGGATACCTTCGCCGTATACCTCCACGAACACGCCGTGACGGGTGATCCGCTGTGCCAGCGAAACGCTGAGCGAGCCGATGATATTGGCCATAAACTCGGTAGTGGAAATGGGAGAAGACAGAACCGGCACGCCGTACTGCTTCGCAAATCCCAGCGCCTCGGGGATCTCGTTGCGGCTTCTGGTGAATACTACTGCTGCAGGCTTGGTGGCGTAGAAATCGTGCTTGCGCTTCAGCCGTTCCTCGGGGGCAAGGCTGTTTAAATAGCGCCATTCTACGTTGCCGATGATCTGAATTCGCTGGGGCTCAAAGTGATCGTAGAAACCTGCCAGCGGCAGACCGGGACGGTTGACGTCCTTGCAACTGATGAGAATCTCCTCTCCCTCGGGCATATACTGTACGGTCAGACCCATTTCTTGAATGATGGAATTGAGACTGACAGAATAAACTTCGCTTGTCATAGGAACCTCCAATAAACTCGGGGATTTTTTACCCCTTTTTCTTATATCATAATATTTTTTTCGCCTTTTGTCAAGAAAAATAATCAGATTTGACTTGACAAAAGGAATTTTCTATGCTATACTAATCTCTGCCTTGAACAATTTATAGGGGCCATTAGCTCAGTTGGTTAGAGCTACCGGCTCATAACCGGTTGGTCCGGGGTTCGAGTCCCTGATGGCCCACCATTTTTGGGAATCGGGGAGAGGTAGAGCGGATCGTTTCCGCATACCCCGAGGGGAGAGGCTGAGAGAATCCTTTCGACTGCCTTGGCTTCGTTGGGTGCACCTTTGAAAAACTCCCATTATCGTGCCGGGATGGCTCACCAAGTGCGTAGCATCATCCCATCTCCCGATTCAAAACCCTGTGACAGGCAATGCGGTAGTGCATCCGCACAGCGCCGCTGAAGATTCACCTCGTGTGGATCGCATAATTAAGCTGCCGGAGCTACAACCGGACAACCATTTTGGAGGAATTATCATGGAAGTACTTAGCGTAATTATGGGTATTCTGCTGATTCTGTTGGCAATCGCAATCGTTGCTGCGGTTCTGCTTCAGAGCAGTAAGAACGCACGTCAGTCCGGCGTTGTGTCCGGTAGTGCAGAAGCATTTTTCGGCAAGTCCAAGGGCAAGGCCATCGACCGCAAGCTGAACAAGATCACTCTGGCTCTTGTAATCGCTTTCGCTGTGCTGGTTTTGGCAATTTATGTCCTGCAGCCCGAAAAGGCTCGTCCTTCTTATCCCGATGATTATCTGGATGAGGCTGCAACTGCTACCACTACCGTAGCTACCACTACTACCGCTGCAACCACCACCACTACTGCTGCTACTACCACTACCACTGCTGCAGAAGGCGGCGACCAGAATCCCGCTGAATAATCGCAGGTAGGGTGCAACGAAAAATCTCCGTTTCCTTCACTATAGGAATCGGGGATTTTTTGTTTGCTTGGCCGATTTTTGCCTATGTTTGGGGGATGGAAAAAGATTTTTCCCCCGCGTTTTGCCGTGGGTATTGACATCTGCTTCATAAAATGCTACAATACAATAAAAGATCGTTCTGTGAGGTGGAAATGGAACCCGGTCAGATGAAGACAGCCGACCTCGCTTATCTCGGCGATGCGGTGATTGAGCTTTGGGTGCGTCAGCGCCTGCTCCAAAAAGGTGTATGCGGTTCGGGCAGACTGAACAAGGCGGCCCTTTGCTATGTGAAGGCTACGGCGCAGGCTGCGGCAGTTCAAGAATTGCTTCCCCTGCTGTCCGAGGAAGAGACGGCGGTTTGGAAACGGGGACGCAACAGTCATTGCGGTTCTGTACCCAAAAGCGCCAACGTAGCCGAATACCGCGCGGCAACCGGATTGGAGGTTCTGTGCGGCTGGCTGAAGCTGCTGCAGAGAGAAGATCGTATAGACGAGATTCTCACTATAGGCTATCGCTCTATGGAGGAGCAAACCGAGTTCTGAAGCGAACAGACGAGCAAAAAACACGAAAATTAATGAAACGAGGTAGTTTTCATGTATTATTTTGGTATTGACCTTGGCGGAACCAACATTGCCGCCGGCATTGTGGACGAGAACTTCAACATCATCAAGAAGACCAGCACGCCTACGCTGGCTACCCGTCCCACCGACGAGATTGCCAAGGATATGGCAGATCTCTGTCTGAAGCTCTGCAAGGAGTGCAACATTCCTCTGTCCGAGATTGCTGCTTGCGGTATTGCATCTCCCGGTACTGCCAACAGCGACACCGGCGTGGTAGAATTCTCCAACAACATTCCTATGCTGAACTATCCTATGGTGGATAAGGTTCGCGGTTTCCTTGGCATTGACAAGGTTTACATCGACAACGACGCAAACGCAGCGGCACTGGGCGAGACTCTGGCAGGCGCTGCAAAGGGTGCATCCTGTGCAGTGATGATTACGCTGGGCACCGGCGTTGGCGGCGGTATCGTTATCGACGGCAAGATCTTCTCCGGCTTCAACCATGCCGGCGCAGAGCTGGGTCACATCGTTATCGAGAAGGACGGCAAGCCCTGCACTTGCGGCAGAAAGGGCTGCTGGGAGGCATATTCCTCCGCTACCGGTCTGATCAATATGACCCGTGAGAAGCTGCTCTCCACCCGTGACACCATTATGTGGGAAATGATCGAGAACGATCTCTCCAAGATCAGCGGCAGAACTGCGTTCAACGCAATGAAGCTCCACGGTGACAAGGCCGGCACCGAGGTTTGCGAGGAGTACATTTCCTATCTGGCTTGCGGCATTGCCAACATTATCAACATCTTCCAGCCTGAGGTAGTTTGCATCGGCGGCGGCGTTTGCAACGAGGGCGATCCCCTCTTCGTTCCTCTGCGCGCACAGGCGGCTAAGGAAAACTTCGCCCGCAACTCCGACAAGCAGACCAAGATCGTCAAAGCTGCCCTTGGCAACGACGCCGGCATCATCGGCGCGGCTGCTCTGGGTATGAATAAGTGATTCGAGACTCCGTCTCGAGCTCTGCTTAAGGGAACTTCTTGAAAGAAGTTCCCTTAAGAATCCTTCAAGAACTTTTATGAAGCGCGGCAAATACTTGCCGCGCGGGATAAGGAGACAGTAATATGACAATGCAGGAATTTTACGATCAATACGGTGTGACCAAAAAGGATGTGTTCCAGCTCGTTCTGGGTCAGGAAAACGACATCCTCCCCGGCCGCGGATTTGGCGGCTACATGGTTGTGGTGGGCGACGAGGAAATGATCTGCTTCAACGATAAGCTGAATGACAAAGAGTACCGTATCCCCTATGCCGCTTTCCAAAAGGCGGAGTTTGGCATCGGAAGCGGCAATCTGTGGCTTCAGTGTGTGGTTGACGGACACTTTTTTGTGTTCTGCACCACTCGCGGCGGATGGAAGTCTGAGCAGGGCAAGCGCTTGCTGGAAAAGATCGGTGCTGTGACGCCCATTGAGGATATGAAGGCGTATGAGCAGTTAACCGGAAAGTTCTTCTGGTTCTGGGCAATGGTGAAATAAGGCTTGCGGGAATATCCGAAGCTTGTATAGAAAGCGCGGCAAATACTTGCCGC
>JAFTMF010000126.1 GCA_017452565.1 Clostridia bacterium | reverse complement strand
TTTCATACGATTCGAAATTATTATTCACGAAATCCAAAATTTAGGTTGACAATATCCTATTTTTTTATGTATAATATTTATCGTATATTAGGAGGTGTGAAATTTGATGAAAATTAACATCAATCAAATCGTTTCCATTTCGGAAGCCAATCAGAACTTCTCCAAGGTTGCCCGTCTGGCCGACAAAGAGGGAGAGGTTTATATTTTTAAGAATAATAAGCCTAAGTATAAGTTGGTGGATATTGAATCAGATTCTACCATTGAGATGACCGACGATGAAAAAATCGACTTTGTAGCTGCGAGAGTATTGAAAACCTATCGCCGTGCATTTGAGGAGCTTGCAAAATGATCAGACTATCACAGGAAAAAGTGCTCATCCTGCACGAGCTATTAACCGAAGAAACCGGCGGAGATCCCGGGCTGCGGGATCTGGGACTGCTAAACAGTGCCCTGCAATCCGCCTTTTTAACCTTCGGCGGCGAGGATTTGTATCCTACCGTTGAGGAAAAAGGAGCGCGTCTTGGGTTTAATCTCATATCCAATCACGCCTTCGTTGACGGAAACAAGCGAATCGGCATTTACATTATGCTTGTTTTCTTGGAAATCAACGGCGTTCGCATTCATCCATCCGTAAACGAGGTGGCTCGCGTAGGTCTTGCGGTAGCTGCCGGTGAGATGGACTACGAGGCACTGCTGGAATGGATTCGCGAGAATCGCTGACACTCTTATTGTTTTTATGCTATCTTGATCAAGGAGGTTGCTATGAGTCAAAAATCAAACCTGAAGGCAAAAACGGATCTTGCCGAAAAAGCGCAAAAGTCCCCCGCCCTCGATGCCTATAAATGTACGAATGCCCCTGCGCAGCTGAGCGAGGATGCCCGAAAATTCCATGCGCTCGCAGTTTATCATTTCGAGCTGGGAGATTATCAGCTTGCTGCCGTTCATCATGGAATTGCGGCAGAAGAAGGACATCCTGATTCCCAATACCAAGTTGCGCGGTACTATCATAAAGGACTCAACGAGTATCCGAAAAACACCGAACTCGCAATGAACTGGTATCGCAAGGCAGCTGAACAAGGACATCGGGCGGCACGAGAAGAGTATGATCAATTAGCGCACCAATGCGCCATTCTTGCCCGCAGCGACGAGACCCTGTCCGGGGAAGAGTTTTATCAGAAAGCACGATACTATTATAGCAGCGGAGATTATCGGCAGGCGGCACACTATCATCTGATGGCAGCCAACGGCGGGTATTATCTGTCCCAGTATGAGACGGCGCGCTATTATCATCTGGGACTGTACGGTTTCAACCAAGACTTGGAGGTTGCCCGTCTGTGGTATCAAAAAGCTGCTGAACAGGGACATTCCGAAGCGCTTCGGGCACTTGAAGCGCTGACTGCGCAAATGGAAGCATTGTCTAAGCAAGATGACAATTTGTCCTCGGAAGAGCTGCATCAGAAGGCACTGCATTATTACAAGATCGGAAATAGCAAAGAATCTGCCCGCTACCATTTGTTAGCTGCCGAAGCGGGCTGTGTGGACTCTCAATATCAGATCGGGCGCATTTACCAGTCCGGTATTTTCGGGTTCGATCAGGATTCTTCGCTGGCCTTGCAGTGGTATCAAAAGGCAATGGAGCAAGGCCATACCGATGCAAAACGGGAATATCAGGAGCTGAGCTCTTATATGAAGCTGCTCGACCAATCCGAAGACTCCCTTTCTCCCGAAGAGTTGTACTTCGTTGCCAAATATTACAGAGGCATCGGCGAATTCAGAAAGGAAGCGAACTACCATCTGATGGCTGCAGAGGCAGGCTGGGCAGAGTCCCAGTATCGGATTGGAACGGTTTATCGCTTAGGTCTCTATCGCTATGAGCAAAACGTCAAAAAGGCGATGGAATGGTACAAAAAGGCCGCTGACCAAGGGCATCGTCTGGCTAAGGAAGAGTACGAAAAGCTTCAAAACGGCAGTACGATCTACGACAATCAAAAACTCAAAAACTGAATCCACACACATTTCATAGTTCGGCGGACGTCTGCAAGGGCGTCCGCTGATTTATTGGATTATTTGATCATTTTTTCATTTATCATTGCATATTTCAACAAAGTATGCTACAATAAGAACCAATTGTAATATTCACGTTAGGAGGCGTTATGTCTACTCCCAATTACCGCAGAACACGCTTTGCTTGCTTCTTTGCCTATCTGGCAATGGCATCTATCTTCGTGCTCCCCGCAATGCTGTTCACCACCTTCCGACAGATGTACGGGATCTCCTTTACCCTGCTGGGCACGCTGATCGTGGTCAATTTCTGCACGCAAATGATCATTGACCTGATCTTCACCTTCTTTTCCAAATATTTCAACATCCGCGCCACCGTCCGCATTATGCCTCTGCTGACCTGTGTCGGATTGCTGATTTATTCGATTGTGCCGAGCATCTTCCCCGAATACGCCTATCTTGGACTAATCATCGGTACGGTGATCTTCTCGGTTGCGGCAGGACTTTGCGAAGTGCTCCTCAGCCCGCTGATTGCGTCAATCCCGTCCGAGCATCCAGACAAGGATATGAGCTTGCTCCACTCCCTCTACGGTTGGGGTGTGGTCAGCGTGGTACTGATCAGTTCGCTCTATTTCTTCTTTGTTGGCACGCAGAATTGGCTGTATCTGACGCTGTTCTGGGCGCTTCTACCTTTGATTGCATCTTTCCTCTTTTGGATCTCCCCCATCCCCGAGATGAATATCGGATCTTCCGAGAAGGGAGCAAAAGTCAGCGGCAGAGCGAAAGGCATTTTCCTGTGCGCCCTCTGTATTTTCTTGGGCAGTGCTGCGGAAAACACTATGACCAACTGGATCTCCGGCTATATGGAAATCGGCCTTGCCATCCCCAAGGAAGTGGGCGATATATTGGGACTTGCAGTCTTTGCCCTTCTCTTGGCAATGACCCGTGTGCTCTACGCCAAGTTTACCCCCGATATCTCCAAAACGCTGTTGGTGAGTATGATCGGTGCGATCGTTTGCTATCTGGTGGCAGGTCTTTCGCCCAGCATTATTCTGGCGTTTACGGCTTGCATCGGAATGGGAATCTTCACCTCAATGCTTTGGCCCGGAACGCTAATTCTGATGGAAGAGAAAATCCCGATGCCCGGTGTGGCCGCCTATGCGCTGATGGCTGCCTGCGGAGATTGCGGTGCTTCGGTAGCACCCCAGTTGATGGGCATTATCGTTGATAACGTATCGGTAAGCAGTTTTGCCGCAAATCTCAGTCAGACAGCAGGTCTGTCGCCGGAAGAAATCGGTCTGCGGGTAGGAATGCTCATCGCGGCGCTCTTCCCCGTGATGGGTATGGCGGTAATGCTCTACATCAGACGATTCTACGCCAAGAAAAAAGCGGCGTAAGGCTTGCTTTTTTCACTACTTTGTGATAAGATAAACGAGTAATCAAATTTTGTTGAGAAAAGGAGAAGTATTATGTCTGAATTTCTGGCTACTCTGCATCCCGTTGTGCTTTGCATTTTGGTTTGCTGTGCAAAGATTATTGAAATCACCATTCAATCTCTGAAAACCTGTATGATGGTAAAAGGTCAGCGCCTGAAGGCTGCAGGCCTTGGCTTTATCGAATGTACCATTTGGGGTCTGGTTATCTCTACCCTCATCGGCACCTTGGGCGATAACTTCGTTCTGCTGATTTTCTACTGTTTGGGTTATGCCACCGGTCTGTTCTTGGGTTCCACCATCGAGAACAAGATCGCACTGGGCACCTCCAACTTGGAGCTGATCGCCAATGACAAGAGCACCGAGAAGATCACCGCTTATCTGCGAGAAAACAATAAGGGCTACACCGTATTTGAAGGTCACGGCTCTACCGACAAGATGAATATGATCTTCATCGTTCTCCCTCGCCGTGAGACCCCCAAGATCCTCAAGGGCATCCGCGCTTCCTGTGACAATCAGGTATTCGTTGCCGTTTCCGAGGTAAGCAAATACGCCGGTGGCTACGGTCTGGTAAAGTAAGATCGACGCTACCAAGAAAAACACCGCCAAGCAAAGCGTGATGTCCTTAACGGAGAAAACGAAAACCGAATAGGATAAAAGGAAAAGGCAGCATAGTCTATGATGGCTATGCTGTCTTTTGCATTGTTTGATTATA
>JAFTMF010000125.1 GCA_017452565.1 Clostridia bacterium | reverse complement strand
TGCGAAACAGCGTTTTCTTTTTGATCACTTCTCTCCCCCAAAAATTTCCTCTCCCCCACCGCTTGACAAACCACCGTTCGTGTGCTATACTATACACGAACAAATGTTCTGATTGGAGGAAAATCTATGGATCGCACCATTCTGAACTGTGATATTAATAATTTCTATTCCTCCTTCGAGTGTGCGATGAACCCTGAGATGAGGGGACAGCCCATTGCCGTCTGCGGCTCCCAAGAGGAACGCCACGGCATCGTGCTGGCCAAGAATGAGCTTGCTAAGGCCTGCGGCGTGAAAACCGGCGATGCCATTTGGCAGGCCAAGCAAAAGTGCCGTGGATTGCTGGTGGTGACGCCTCATTACGATCTATACCTCCAATATTCCAAGCTGGCAAGGGCGATCTACGCCGAATACACCGATCTCATTGAGCCTATGGGACTGGATGAAGTATGGCTGGACGTGACCGGCAGTCGCCTGCTCCACGGCGACGGAATGACCATCGCCGAGACTCTCCGACAGCGGATCAAGGCGGAGTTGGGACTGACCATCTCGGTGGGCGTTTCCTTCAACAAAATCTTCGCCAAATTGGGAAGCGATCTGAAAAAGCCCGACGCCATCACCCACATTCCAAGGGAGCGATATCGGGAGATCACCCGACCCCTGCCGGTAGGCGATCTGTTCGGGGTAGGCAGAGCGACCCAAAAAGCCCTTGCCGCCTTCGGCGTGGACACCATCGGACGGCTTGCCGACACGCCGCTGTCGGTGCTGGAATACAAGTTCGGCAAGAACGGGCGCACGCTATGGCTGAACGCCAACGGAGAGGATCAATCCCCCGTTGCGCCCATGGATGCGGGATTGCCGATGAAAACGGCAGGCCACGGCACCACCACCTCCCGGAATTTGGAAAACGAAGCCGAGGTCTGGCGGGTAATGCTCCAGCTGACCCAAGATTTGGGGCATCGGCTCCGCTCCTACGGCAAGCAGGCGTGGGGGGTATCGGTGTCCATTCGGGATTCCAACCTATCGTGGAAGCAATGGCAGGAAAAGCTCACCTCTCCCACGCAAAATGCAGGCAAGATCGCCGAGGTGGCATTTGATCTCTTCAAACGGGGCTATCGTTGGCATCTGCCCGTCCGCTCGGTGACGGTGACCGCCATTGATCTGAAGGAGCAGAATGCTCCTATGCAGATGGATCTCTTCACCGACACGGCGGCACTGGAGCGGCAGGAAAAGCTGGACGTCTGCGTGGAGTCTATCCGAAATCGATTCGGGGCTACGGCGATTC
This sequence comes from Clostridia bacterium, assembly GCA_017452565.1. Lineage (GTDB taxonomy): Bacteria > Bacillota > Clostridia > Oscillospirales > CAG-272 > CAKSQF01. Next base: position 1,559 of record JAFTMF010000125.1, on the reverse strand, counting down.
ACCCCGCCATCCTCTGCGGCGATCTGCCTACCGGCGACGGCGTGGAAAGGGGTGATGACAACGCTTGGGCAATTATGAATCGGATGAAGCACGATTATTCGTCGTAGGACGATAAGATGTATGATATAAATATACAGATTACTTGCTTTTGGGAGAAAAATGGTGTAAAATATATACGTACATATAGCATAACGTTTTTGAAAGAAGGTAAAATATATGAAAGAAAAGATGATTGATTACTTACTGGCTAATGCGAATCCGTCCATTCAGTACCGTGTGAAAACGGAAGTTTTGAATCAGGAATTATCTGCTTGGGAAAAGGATCAATTACAGGCCCAAATCTTGGAAGAGCCGATTATCCAATCTATTATAGCTTGTCAAAAAGAAAACGGTTGGCTTGGTAACGGCTTTCACGGTCCGAATAAAAATGCAGGACCGTTTGAAAATCAAGAAGTCGGAACCAAATATCTCGGCGAAAAGCTGGTATACAAAGATACTCCGGTCTTGAAAAGAGCAATGGATGCTTTTGTTACCACCGAACTGACAGATCTTTGTTACCGTACAAAAGGCAAATATTTTGATGAGTTCCGATATGCCGCAAACGGTCAAAATGTTATCCGCTGTGCTTGTATTGCCCGTGCAGGTTACGATGATGTAATTGATATAAAACCGCAGATACAGTTAGCACTTGATTCATTTCGGCGTGTACTGGAAGTGGATTCTGCATTAGACATTACAAGATTGCGGAAGAGCGGCGGCAAGGAAAAGCGTGTATTCAATGATTATGAAAAATGGCCTTGCTATTACCATCTTGATATCCTCGCGCATACAAATTCTTGGAAAACCGAAGAAAATATTAAGATGCTTGCCGAATCATTTCAAAAGCTGATGAGAACAGATCGCCCCGAAAAACAGGTGGGCGGTGATTCGTGGGTCGGATACGTGCTTGGAACAATCGGTTGCTTAAAAGAAGGATATCAGCTCGGTTATGAAGAAAACGGGATTCACTATACTTATTTTGACAGAGTGGAATGGCTTTGTCGATGTGGGCTTGCACCATATCTTGAACAACTACAAAGCGAAGTGAAAATTTTGCAGAATTTGGTTAACGAAGAGGGCATTTGCATGGCACCGATCGCGGAGAATCAGTTAAAAGGATTCAGTACATACGGTGGTCAGCAGCTGGAGGTTGATTGGAAAACTCCAGCACGAAGATTCTGCGACATCACCTTTAGAGCTTTACTGATCGTTCACTATTCACAGAAACGGATCTGAATAATCAAGGATATCACAGTGAGAAAACAGCAAAAGCACCCTCGTCTGAGGGTGCTTGAGCTTGTCGAAAAAGTCTTTGTTCCTATCGAGGCGGGGAAGAAACCATCTCAAACGCCGAAATTTTCTTCCCCGCCTCGAGCTCCACCCCAACTTCCTTGGCTGGCGGCTTTCTAAATTTATAGTTTATCGACACGCAAAAGCACCCTCGGACGAGGGTGCTTTTGCATTGAACCGGAAGGCTCACTCATACTTCTCAAACTTCACGTTCACCGTTTCCCCAGCCT
>JAFTMF010000124.1 GCA_017452565.1 Clostridia bacterium | reverse complement strand
GCGGATCGCCTGTCTGCGAGGAGTGTTCAGCTCCAGACGAACGGTGTCGCCTACCTTTACGTCGCCGCTTGCCAGAGAGCAAACATGGATATATACACCGTCGACCTTCTTGGTGTCGATAACGGTGATCATAGTGTCATTGTCATAGATGATACCGGAGTCGCCTACCTGACCGCCGCCCTCGCCGTAGAATACGGTTTTGTCGGTGATCAGCGTGAATTCGCCCTCGGTCACCTCTTCTACGCTCATATCGTCGGAGATGATACCGATGACCTTAGCGTCGCAAGCATCCTCGGTATAGCCCACGAATTCGGTCTTGTCGAAGTCGGAAAGCAGGGACTTGGAAGCATCGCTCCAACCGGAGATGTTAGCACGTGCGGCACGTGCACGCTCCTTCTGAGACTTCATCAGCTTCACGAAGGATTCTTCGTCGATCTCCAGCTTCTGCTCGCCTGCGATTTCACGGGTGAGGTCGATGGGGAAGCCGTAGGTATCGTACAGACGGAATACGTCCTCACCGGACAGTACCTTTTCGCCGTCCTGTGCGGCCTTGCGCATAATATTGGAGAGGATGGACAGACCTGCGTCGATGGTAGCGGCAAATCTTTCCTCTTCCATAGTCAATACCTTCTGGAGGTAAGAGAGCTTTTCGGTGAGCTCGGGATATTCAGCATAGTTCTCGCGTGCAACCACTGCGGCAATGTCTGCCAAGAAGATGCCTTCGATACCCAGCATTCTGCCGTGACGGGCAGCACGGCGGAGGAGTCTGCGGAGCACGTAGCCGCGTCCCTCGTTGGAGGGGATTACGCCGTCGCAGATCATAAAGCTGGAGGAGCGGATGTGGTCGGTGATGACACGCAGGGAGATGTCGGTCTTGGGATCGTCGCCGTACTGAATGTTGGCCTTTTCGCTGATGGCAGCCATAATATTGCGGACGGTGTCAACCTCGAAGAGGTTGTTTACGCCCTGCATAATACAAGCCAAACGCTCCAGACCCATACCGGTGTCGATATTGGGCTTTGCAAGACGGGTGTAATTGCCCTTGCCATCGTTGTCGAACTGGGTGAATACCAAGTTCCAGAACTCCATATAGCGGTCGCAGTCACAGCCGGGCTTACAGTCGGGCTTGCCGCATCCGTACTCGGGACCACGGTCGAAGTGGATCTCGGAGCAGGGGCCGCAGGGACCGGAGCCGTGCTCCCAGAAGTTGTCTTCCTTGCCCAGACGAACGATCTTGGCAGGATCTACGCCGATCTTGTTGGCCCAGAAATCGTATGCTTCATCGTCATCCAGATAGATGGTAACCCACAGCTTGTCCTCGGGCATTTCCAGCACCTTGGTGATGTATTCCCAAGCCCAAGTGATCGCCTCTTCCTTGAAGTAATCGCCGAAGGAGAAGTTGCCCAGCATTTCGAAGTAGGTGCCGTGACGGGCAGTCAGACCAACTCTGTCGATGTCGGGGGTGCGGATGCACTTCTGACAGGTGGTCATACGGTGACGGGGAGGTTCCTCCTCACCGGTGAAGTATTTTTTCAGAGGGGTCATACCAGCGTTGATGAGCAGAATCGACTTGTCCCCGATGGGAACGAGAGGGAAACTCTTGTGACGCAGATGTCCCTTGGACTCAAAGAAGCTGAGATAGGATTCTCTGATGTCGTTGACCGAAGTCCATTTCATATCTATATCCTCCTAAATTGGAAACAATAAATCAACCTATATTATAGCGAAAATATCGCCTTCTGTCAATCAGTTTACGCAAAAAATCCGAAAAATCTGCAAAAAAAGAGAGCCGTTACAGCGTAACGGCTCTTGAAAGTATGATTATTCAGCGGTGTTTTGCTCCAATGCCCACTGTGCGGAGATCAGCATCGTATGCTTTCCTCTGACCCAAATCTGCTCAAATTCCGAAATAGGAGCAGGGGAGTCTGCAATGGCAAATTCCATCGTCAGGGAGGGAGTCTTCAGCGATTGAATCGCATAGTCCTTCAGACCTGCGGTGCTGGAGGTTTCCTGCTCGCCCAGAATGTAACCGGTGTAATCTGCAAGTCTGGAGGCAATATCATAGCACTTGTGGTTGACTTCCGGCAATTCCTTATAATCGTAGGACCAGTAAATCAGCGATCCGCTGGTATGATAGCTGAGAATGAGATCAAAAGGATTGGCACGAAGATATTCTGCCAGCGCTTTGGATTCTGCGGCACATTCGGGAGCGGTGCCCTTATAGCCTGCAAAGGCGGGGGAAGAGGATTCATAGATGCTCTCGTAATCCTTCCAATCCGCATCGAAATTACCGTTGAGGTCAATTCCGTTGGCATTGGCTTTCCACTGTGTTGCATAAAAGGTGGAGTTGCCATAGATCTTTACAAACTTTTCGGGTAGCTTGCCGGTTTGAGAAATGGTAACACCGTCGGGATTACTCATAGGCACGATGTGGATCGCAACGCTTTTCAGCAAATCCTTCACGGTAGAACCGTCCTCCAGCACCATATCCTGATGAGAGAGTAGATAATCAATCTCAGATAGCGCCAGAAGCGTTACGATATGTTCCCGTCCGTGGATCGAGGCTTGAATGAAGATTCTGCGCTGCGCATCGGGATTTCCTAAAATGCAAAGGGTCAAATCCCGTCCCTCCTCACTTTTACCGATGGAGGATAGGGTAACAAGATCCGGATAACGCTGAGCGAGGGTTGCAAGATCAGCTTGCATCTGCTCGTAGGAATAATTCTGTACCGGCTTTACTACCGTCAGATCCAAAGAAGATCCGATTTCGGGGGATCGGGTCAGATAAGCAGACATAACGTAACCGGTTTTGCGATTCCATCGAACCTTGGCAAACTCACCGTTGACAAATTCCAGCACGTCTACGATTTCACCGACCGGGATAGTGGTCATAACGCGGCTTGCGGTGGAAGGACGCTGGCGCAGCGAGATATACTCGTTGCAAGTGACCGTCCAAGGATTGTTAATCGGCTCAGGGGGGAGCGTTTCTTTGGGTTTGGTAGTAGTTGTCACAATAACAGGAGTGGCGGTGGTCACCGGAGCGGCAGTATCGGTGGGAACTACGGTTGTAGGGGTAGGAATGCGAGTCGAAGTAGTGGGAACTGCCGTAGAGATTACGGGAACTATGGGAGTCGTCATCTCCGTGGAGGGCAACGATCCGGATACGTCCGGGTAGGAGATGGACGTACGGTGAGGCGTCGAGGTAGCACTTACGGTAGTAGGAGTTGGTAGGGGCGTGGTTACGGTTGTAACGGCAGGCTCTTGACGGCAAGCGGCAAGGCAAGCTGCCAAAATCAATAGCGCCAGCAGCGCTAATAAATAATACGGTTTCATCATATGCTCCAATGATGTTAACTGGTTTTGGGGACGGTATCAGTATATCAATCCGTCGGGGAATCGTTCCAAAAAATATGGCGGAAAAGCAAAACAAGGACGGTGTTACCGTCCTTGTTCAATGCAAGAAGAGTTATACTCGCTCGACCTTACCGGAACGCAGGCAACGAGAGCAAACGCTCAGGGTTTTATGAGTACCGTTTACATTTGCCTTTACTTTTCTGATGTTGGGCTTCCACTGTCTGTTGGTCTTACGATTGGAATGGGAAACATTCTGACCGAACATTACGCTTTTGCCGCAGAGTTCACACTTAGCCATTTTCTGCACCTCCATTATCTACTGAGAGATTACTTTAATCACAACAGCGTTATTATAACATAGCTTTTCGAAAAATGCAATAGGAAAAATGAAATTTTTAAACTTTTTTTTATCGTTTGAGAAAATTTTCGAAGGGAAAATCAATTATCGTCTTCCTCTTCCTCACCTTCATCGATGCGATGGAGGCTACGGGGCTCGGTAGCGGTTTTCTCCACCTCTTCCTCGTCCTTCTTCTTCTTCTTTAGATAGAACTTGTTCTCGGTACCGGTCCACAGCCGCTTGATGTTGGCGTGATGGCGGGCAACCAACAGAGTTGCCATTGCAACGGCGCTGATAGACATCAGCGCGGTGGGAACGGTATGGAAGAGCATCTTAGATACGCTGTTCAAAAGGACAGGATAGAACAGACCTGCCATAATGGAGCCCAGCGATACGTAGTGCATACCGAAGGTTACGATTGCGAAGATCACGAGGGTCAGCAGACCGGAGAGAGGTTCCAGCGCCAGAATGACACCGCCTGCAGTAGCAACGCCCTTACCGCCCTTGAAGCGATAGTAAACGGGGAAGCAATGACCCAGCATACAGCAGAAACCGCAGAGAGCGGCAGCATTGTCGCCCAGCAGCACTCTTGCAATCAGCACGGACACTACTGCTTTTCCTACGTCTCCAACCAGCGTCAGCGCACCGATTTTGGAGCCGTAGACACGGTTCATATTGGTGCTGCCTGCGTTTTGGCTTCCGTATTTGTGGATGTCATCGTTGAACGCCAGCTTGGAAATCAGGATAGAGAAGTTGATGCTACCGATCAGGTAAGAGGCAATCATCCAAGCCAGTACGCACAGAAGCATAGGAAGTACGGGATACAACTGATCGAGGGAAAACTCCTTATCAGCACCGAACCAAGAGAAGATCAGTCCTTCCTGAGTCCGATTGCAAAATACCAAACGGGCAAGAAATTCAAGCACTTTCATTACTTGTCGCCTCCTTCATCGCCACGCTGCCGCAGAATCAGCTTGATGGGAGTTCCCATATAGCCGAACACTTCACGGAGCTGGTTCTCGATATACCGCTGATACGAATAGTGGAACAGACGAATATCGTTACAGAAGATTACGAAAGTAGGAGGCTGTACGCCGATCTGCGTCATATAGTAGATCTTCAGGCGTCTGCCTTTATCGGAGGGAGGCTGTACACGGGTGGTAGCATCGTTGAGCATATCGTTGAGCATACCGGTAGTAATGCGGGTACATGCCTGATTGTGGACGTAAACGATCTGCTCGAAGAGCTTCTGCACACGCTGACCGGTCTTCGCAGAAACGAAGAGCAGGGGAGCGTAGGGCATATACGCCAGTGCAGTGCGGATCTTGTTCGTAAACTCGTTGGTAGTAGAGTTGTCTTTTTCAATGAGATCCCATTTGTTCACCACGATGATAGAAGCCTTGCCTGCTTCGTGAGCGATACCCGCAATCTTTTCGTCCTGCTCGGTAATGCCCATAGAAGCGTCAATCATAATCAGACAAACGTCAGCACGCTCGACAGCCATCTTAGCACGAAGCACGCTGTACTTCTCGATGCGGTCATCTACCTTGCTCTGACGGCGGATGCCGGCAGTGTCGATGAACATAAAGCGACCTTCAGGCGTTTCCACGTAAGTGTCAATGGCATCACGGGTAGTGCCGGCAATATCGGAAACGATCAGTCGATCCTCACCCAGAATGTGGTTGATGATAGAGGACTTTCCTGCATTGGGCTTACCGATAACGGCTACCTTGATGAGGGTTTCGTCCTCTTCCTCCTCTACCTCCTCGGGGAAGAAGGAGTAAACGGTCTCCAGCAGATCGCCGGTACCGCTGCCGTGGATGGAGGAGATAGCGATGGGATCGATATTGAAGCCCAGCTCGTAGAATTCATAGAATTCGGGAGGCAGAGCACCAACAGAATCGCACTTGTTAATGGCAGGCACAATAGGCTTGCCGGAGCGAATTAGCATCGTAGCGATGTCACGGTCATCGGCAGTCAGACCGGTGCGGACGTCGCACAGAAAGATGATTACGTCAGCGGTGTCGATGGCAATTTCTGCCTGCATCCGCATATGCTTCAAGATGACGTCATCGTTGTGAGGCTCGATACCGCCGGTATCAATGAGCATACAGGTGCGGTTCTGCCATTCGATTTCATAGTAGATGCGGTCACGGGTTACGCCGGGGGTATCTTCCACGATGGCGATCCGCTGACCGGACAGCTTATTGAAAAGGGTGGACTTGCCCACGTTGGGGCGTCCTACGATGGCAACGATAGGTTTTGCCATAGCATTTCACCAATCCTTTCACAGATTTAGTCACACAGGAGCGCTTTGATAAATGCGTCTCCGTCGGAGTCTACTGGAATAACGGGGACTCCCAGTTTTTCGGATAATTCCTCTAAGGACCAATCGTCCAAGAATAAATCTCCGCCGTCTCTGAGCATAGTGGAGGAGATATACAGACGTTCGCCCAAAGGTTGATCCTTCAGTTGTTCGTATAGATCACAACCGCAAATCAAACCGGCTACCGTAATCTCGGGGCCGAAGAAGCGGTTTTCAATCTGATAGACTTGTCCGGAGAGTCCGGGGCAAGCCGCACAGAGTGTTTTCGTAATTTCGGAGATAAAGCCGTATGCTGCCCGTCCCGTGGCGATGGAGAAGCTCCGCTGAACCGTGGTATCGTAATCCTCGGAGAGATATTCCATAGCACTCTCGAATTCCTCACCCATACAGGTAATCATTCCAACGCCGTTGTCAAGCTGAGGATAACCCTCGTAATAATCGGGAGAGGGAAGGGGGCGCTCCGCTTTCAGATAGAACTCATCGGCAGCAAAGAAAAGCCGCTCACCTCGTTTTTGCAGCGATTGCTCGCCGTGACGGTTGATCTGATCGATCACTGCAGCCGCCTCTTCCTTGATAAAGGGGGAGAGAGGGAACAGCCCGTCCCGATGCTTGGTAAGCCCTGCCGGAACGATGGCAACGCTGTTCACCGATTCGCCTAAGCCGGCAAAATCAGTCAAGGTGCGATCCAGCTCCGCGCCGTCGTTGACGCCCTTGCACAGGACAATCTGCAGATTCACGGAAATTCCTGCCTCACACAGCCGCTTCAAGTGTCGGAGAGAATCGCCGGCAAATCGGTTGTGGAGCATTTTGC
>JAFTMF010000123.1 GCA_017452565.1 Clostridia bacterium | reverse complement strand
GAAACCATCTCAAACGCCGAAGTTTTCGCACTCCTCTCGAGCTCTCCTCCCACTTCCTTGGCTATGCCGTTTCCAAAGGGGGAAATATACTACCAGAGGGCAGTTTTTATGCTGCCCTCTTGTCAAACTGTCAAACAGACATCCAATGTCAGATAGACATAATCTCTGCTTTCTTCTTATCGGTGATGGTGTCGATCTGCTTGGTGTACTTATCGGTCAGATCCTGAACGTTCTTGTCAGATGCCTTCTGTTCGTCCTCGGTCATCTCGCCGTTCTTCTTCATGTCCTTGCTCTTATCGTAGGCATCGCGGCGGATGTTACGGATGGCAACCTTTGCGTCGTCGCCGTACTTCTGTACCTGCTTTGCCAGCTCCTTACGTCTCTGCTCGGTGAGCTGAGGGAAGGTCAAGCGGATCACAGTGCCGTCATTCTGAGGGTTGATGCCCAGATCGGACTGCTGGATTGCCTTCTCGATGAGCTTCAGGGTAGACTTATCCCAAGGCTGGATAGTCAGGGTCTTGGCGTCGGTAGCCTTGATGCTGGCAATGTCCTTGATCTTGGTGGGAGAGCCGTAGTAGTCTACGGAGATCTTGTCCAGCACGGTAGCGTTTGCCTTGCCTGCACGGATGGTCGCCAGATTGTCCTCATAGGAGGCAATGGACTTCTTCATTTTTTCTTCAAAGGGCTTTACGTCGAGTTTCATAATCTATCCTTTCCTCGGAACCTTTTTGAAAAAAGTTCCGAACCTCCCAAAACTTCTTTTCAGCAAAATTGCTTCGCAATTTTGGGGGTTTATAATAATAATAAATTTCTATTTTGTGCCCGACAAGTAATGGACATTCTGCTTCGCAGAAGTCCGGGAGTTCGCCTACGGCGAACATCCCATGCGGGCTTTTATAAAAGTTTTTGGGGGTGTCGGGACCTTTTTTCAAAAAGGTCCTGACAAATTATTTATTCATCCAAAATCTTGGAAGGGCCGCCGTAGACGATGGTGCCAACCACTTCGCCTGCAGCCGCGCGGAGGATGTTTTCGGGATTATCCAGACCGAACACGTAGATCGGCAGATCGTTTGCCAGACAGAAGGCAGTAGCCGTAGTGTCGATGGCGGTGAGATCCTGCTTCAGAATGTCCTTGAAGCTGAGATACTCGTACTTGTACAGGGGAAGCGCACTGCTCTCGTCTCGGGGGTCGCGGTTGTAGATGTGGCTCACAGCCTTAGCAAAGAGCACACGGTCTGCTTCGATTTCCACGGCACGGAGCACTGCGCCGGTGTCGGTGGAGAAGCAGGGATTGCCGGTACCGCCCGCGAAGACTACAACCTTGCCTTCTTCCAGATAGCGGATAGCCTTGTCCTTGGTGTAGCCCTCAATATACTCGGGCTGGGATGCAATGGCAGAGAGTGCCACAGCGGGAGTGCCTGCCTGCTCAAGGAAATCTACCAGGCAGAGAGCGTTGATGCAGGTGGCATACATACCCATATAGTCGGCGTGAACGCGGTCCATCTTCTTTTCCGCCTGTCTGCCCCGCCAGATGTTACCGGCACCGCACACAACGGCCACCTGCACACCGGTCTTGGCACAGCGGGAGATCACGTCGCAAATCTCACGCACCTTATCAAAGTTGAAGGTAAAATCCGAGCCCTTGGCCAGCGCCTCGCCGGAGATCTTCAACAGAATCCGTTTCGGTTGTTTGTTCATAACAAAACCCTCACCAATCACACACATAATTTCACAAGTCTATTGTACAACAAAAACGCCCGTTTGTAAATAGCAATAGACAAACTTTTTGTGAATTTTTTGGGAAACATTTCGCAAAAAAAGACGGCAATCACTTGCCGTCTTGAATATCGATTTAGAAGGTACTACGCTTATTCTTGTTTTGACTTAACCGTATTTAACGATGCAATCAACATTCTACGTATCGTACCGCACTCATTTCGGAGAGATTTATAAATACCAGATTCCATACAATCAGTTTCAAATAACAGTTCAAGCCAATATTCAGTTTCATAGCACTCTTTTTGCGCTATTTCCAACTTAGATATAAAATCGTTAGTACTCTGCGCATACTGAGCCTCATGTATATTGGCACCGATTGATGTGCCGGAACGCAGCAATTGATTAATTAGCGCCGCCTCTTTGCGCTCCTCTTTCATTGTACGACAAGCGAAAACAATTTTCTTTGCAAACTCTTTCGCCTTGTCTCTCATAATACTGTTGGACATAGCATCCCCTCTATAGTGTTATTCCGACTTCGTCGGAGTGATATAATTGCTTGCGCAATTGTGATATGAAAGCCTTCGGCTTTCGTGATATTTTATTCGCCCTTCTCACTCGCGAAGCGAATACCACTCGGCGTATGCCGAATATCACTGCGAAGCAATATCACTCGCCGCAGGCGAATAAAACTGCCCAACTTCCCATTGGGAAGTTGGGCAATGTTTCTTAGCCGTTAACCATCTTGGCGATTTCAGCAGCGAAGTCCTCTTCGCGCTTTTCGATGCCTTCGCCCTTCTCGTAGATCTTGAAGGAGTCGATCTTGATGGAAGCGCCGGTTTCCTTAGCAACCGATGCAACGTACTGACCAACGGTCATCTTGTCATCCTTAACGTAAGCCTGCTCAACCAGACATACGCGCTCGTAGAACTTGCCAAGTCTGCCGCCTACCATCTTTTCCAGAATAGCATCGGGCTTGTTAGCGTTCTTGGGATCGTTCTTAGCCTGCTGAATCAGAACAGCCTTCTCTTCCTCAACCTCGGAAGCGGGAACCTCTTCCTTGTAAACGTACTTGGGAGGGTTGCCTGCTGCGATCTGCAGAGCAACGTTCTTTGCGCACTCAGCAACTGCTGCGTTGTCAGCGTCATCGGAGATGAACTTCACGATAACACCGGTGGAGCCTGCACCGTGAATGTAGGTGGAAACGGAGCCCTCTACGATCTCGAAGCGGCGGATCTTGATCTTTTCGCCAATGAGTGCTACCATCTCTACCAGCTTGTCAGCAACGGTAGTGGTGGTGCCTGCGTATGCGGTTGCCAGGAAAGCATCCAGATCAGCGGGCTTGGTAGCGATCAGAGTGGAAAGGAGATTCTTAACGAATTCCTGGAAAGTTGCGTTCTTTGCAACGAAGTCAGTCTCGGAGTTAACCTCGATCATAGCGGTAACGCCGCCCTCGGTCATGATGTCAACAACACCCTCAGCTGCGATTCTGCCTTCCTTCTTAGCGGCGGTAGCCAGACCCTTCTCGCGCAGGATCTTCACTGCCTTGTCCATATCGCCCTCAGCCTCAACCAGAGCCTTCTTGCAATCCATCATGCCCAGACCGGTCTTTGCACGGAGAGCTGCTACGTCTTTTGCGGTAATAGCTGCCATTGTTATATCCTCCTGTAAATCGTAAGTTCTAATGGGTTACGCTTCTACGGTCTCTGCAGCGGGAGCCTCTTCGGTCTCTTCGCCGTCAGTACCCTGTCTGCCCTCGATCATTGCGTCAGCGATCACAGAGGAGATCAGCTTGATAGCGCGGATAGCGTCGTCGTTACCGGGGATTACGTAGTCTGCATCGTCGGGGTCACAGTTGGTGTCCACGATAGCGATTACGGGGATGCCCAGCTTCTTAGCCTCGAGAACAGCGTTAGCTTCCTTGCGGGAGTCAACGATGAAGATAGCGTCGGGCAGTCTTTCCATGGTCTTGATACCGCCGTAGCACTTCTCCAGGTTAGCCATTTCCTTCAGCAGACCTGCAACTTCCTTCTTGGGGAGCAGATCGAAGGTGCCGTCAGCCTGCATCTTTTCCAGAGCGATCAGACGAGCGATGGACTTCTTGATGGTCTTGAAGTTGGTGAGCATACCGCCGGGCCATCTCTCGTTTACGTAGTACATACCGCAGCGCTGAGCCTCAGCCTTGATAGCCTCAGCAGCCTGCTTCTTGGTACCTACGAAGAGCAGATTGCCGCCCTGCATAGAGAGGTCACGAGTGAAGTTGTAAGCTTCCTCGAACTTCTTAACGGTCTTCTGCAGGTCGATGATGTAGATGCCGTTTCTCTCGGTGAAGATGTACTCCTGCATCTTGGGGTTCCATCTTCTGGTGTGATGTCCGAAATGGACGCCTGCTTCCAGCAGCTGTTTGATAGAAATAATAGACATTATAATGTCCTCCTTCGGTTTTTTCCACCATCCCGGCACGATTTTCACCCTTTCGGGCAACCGAACTAACACGGAATGTGTGAATTTTCTACGGCCTTTCCAATATGCCGCGACGATTATTATAGCACATCTCCCCCTACCATTGCAATAGGGGGAGATGAAATTTACAATTTGTTTACATTTTCCAGAAGCCTATTCTGACAATTTCGGCCATCAATAGCGATTCTTCCAGTAGTCATCGTCCAGCTTTTGGTGATCTTCGGCAGTTTCTTCGGGCTCGGCTTCCGCCTTTTCGGGCATCCACTTTTTCCGGTTCAGCACTACCACGACGATCACCGCAGCCGCTACGATCAGTGCCGCACCCAACATCAGGAGGGTGTGGATCACTCCTTCGGGCAAATAGCGATCAAATACGTCATCCTGATCGGCCACAATCACCACCAGACCGATGTGAGTATTCTTCGCAAACGTTTTCAGTGCCGGCTCGACCTTGTCCACGTCAATAGGCAGCTTGGTCTCGTTAATCAGCTGTGCTTTGGGCTCGCCGCCCTCTTCTTTGCAATCCAGCGGGCTACCCCAGTAGTTCGGCGAGGTGAAGCTCTTGTTCAGTCCCCTGCCCATTCCGCGGATGGAATCAGCCAGACGGATCGCCAGCGGTCTTTCCTCGGTAATCTCGGAATCGGGATCGCCCCATACGTCGGGGAGATCGCCGAAATACTCCATCACGTCCTCGTCCAGATGCTCGCCGCCCGCTACCATAATATCGTATTGGTACACGCCATCCTCGCGGGGCAGAATCACAATCAGCAGATTGTCCTCGTGACGCTCGCCTGCAAAGTAGGTATCATAACTGTTCTCGGCGTAATCTCGGATGGCGGTAGGCTGATAGCGGATCTCGCCACCCTTGAACAGAACGTCAAACGCCTCGGTCAGCACGTAATCGGCAGATGCCATCCAGTACATCAGGACGAACAGCACTGCTGCCAAAATGGCAGACAACGCCATCCAGGTATGCCGTCTGCTGCCGTAGTAGGGTCTGTAGCTTCTATAGCGGGTGTATCTTCTCATAGGGTCATTCCTCTTTTGAAATATTGTAGCAATGTCATTATACAATACAACTTCATAAAATGCAAGTACTTTCGCAAAGTTTTTGCAAATATTTTTGCATCCAAAAACCGCAAGAGTCAAGGCTGGTTCTCATAAGGAAGTTTCATTCAACTTGATTCGCAGTAAACAAATAATACCCCGGACAGTTTTTTGTGAAATCTGTCGGGGGGTATATTATTTAATAGCTGTGATGGCATTATCCACGATATCTCATATATGCTTGTAGGATTTCTTCCACATCTTTTTCATCCGGCTCATGCTTTTCTATCTCATTGCAGATCCAAGCATAATAATCAGTAATAGCCTCAATGAAAGAAGTTAAAATTTCCTCGATAGAGCTATGTTCTGTTCGAACCGGAAGCTTGATTTGCGGAATATCATTTTGATTGTCAAATACAGGATAGGAAGAAAAGTCAGCCCAATAAAACAAATATCCAACGCGTTTACCGTCTCGCCTAATTAGATAATGCTTATATTCAAAGTCAACCCACAAAGTGATAGGTATGCGATAATT
>JAFTMF010000122.1 GCA_017452565.1 Clostridia bacterium | reverse complement strand
TTGATGATAGCAGCCATCAGAGTGTTCAGGTTCTCGTCCAGCTTCTCTGCGCCGAAGGAAACCTTACCGATGGGGCAGTGGATGATGTTGGACTTGTCCAGACGGTACTCGATCTTACCTGCCTTAGCCTCGTTGATTGCCTTACCAACTTCCATGGTAACGGTACCTGCCTTGGGGTTAGGCATCAGGCCCTTAGGACCCAGTACACGACCCAGACGGCCGATCAGACCCATCATGTTGGGGGTGGTGATGATGATATCGAACTCGAACCAGTTTTCCTTCTGGATCTTTTCGATGTACTCTTCAGCGCCAACGTAATCAGCGCCTGCAGCGGTTGCCTCAGCAGCCTTGTCGCCCTTTACCAGAGCGAGAACACGTACCTTCTTACCGGTACCGTTGGGGAGGACAACAGCGCCTCTGACCTGCTGGTCAGCGTGACGGGAGTCAACACCCAGTCTTACGTGAACCTCAACGGTTTCGTCGAACTTAGCCTTAGCGGTCTGGCAAACCAGAGCCAGAGCCTCGCTGGAATCATACAGCTTTGCTTTTTCAATCAGCTTTGCGCTTTCCTGATAATTCTTACCTTTAGTAGCCATTCTTCTATCCTCCTATTTTACTCGGTAACGGTAACGCCCATGCTACGTGCGGTACCCTTCACCATGCTGATAGCAGCTTCCAGAGAAGCAGCGTTCAGGTCGGGCATCTTGGTAGTAGCGATCTCAGTTACCTGTGCCATAGTCAGGGATGCAACCTTGGTCTTGTTGGGGGTTGCGGAGCCGGACTCGATACCTGCAGCCTTCTTGATCAGTACAGGTACGGGAGGAGTCTTAACGATGAAAGTGAAGGAACGGTCAGCGTAAACGGTGATGATAACGGGAACGATCAGACCGATCTGAGCCTTGGTTCTTTCGTTGAATTCCTTAATGAAAGTAGGAATGGAAACGCTGTGAGCACCCAGAGCAGGACCTACGGGAGGGCCGGGGAGTGCTTTGCCTGCGGGCAGCTGAAGTTTAATATAGCCAGTAATTTTCTTTGCCATAGTAATTTACACCTCCGATGTGGTTATTGACGCGAGGGCATGCAACAAAATTTACCCTCTCCCACAGAATACGCACGGGCAATCCGTATCATATTATGCACCGACACTCATCGGTATGCATAAACGGCGTGCGCATCGAAAAAAGATGACGAAAATTCAAATAATCAGATGCGGTAGAGCTCGACGTCGTCGGCATCCAGCTCAACAAGAGTCTCACGTCCAAAAAAGGATACGAGAACTTTGACTTTCTTGTAGTCGGGGGAGATTGCATCTACCCGTCCGACGAAGTCCTTCATAGATTCGCGCAGAATGCGAACGTTGTCGCCCACATTGAACGCCAGCTTCTGAAGAACGTCGGAATGTTCCATGCCCAGCGCCTCAACCTCTGCATCTGTGAGGGGGACGGGAGCACTTCCGGGGCCTACAAATCCGGTTACACCGGTGATATTCCGGATCACGTGCCAGGATTTGTCGTTCATGATCATTTTGACCATTACGTAGCTGGGGAACAGTTTAACCTCAACTTCCTTGCGGTTTTCGCCTTCACCCTCAATGACCGTCTCGGTGGGGATCTTGATATCAAAGATCAGATCCTGCAGGGAACGGTTTTCTACGATCTTTTCCAGATTGGTCTTGACCTTGTTTTCGTACCCGGAGTAGGTATGCACTACATACCAGCGGATACCTTCTGCGTACTGATTCAGATCCATTGCCATAGCTGATTAATAGATACGGCCAAGGAGCGCGATCAGTTCAGCAAAGCCCAGGTCGATGAGGCCGATGATCACAGCAAATACTACGATAACGGCGATTACCAGTCCGGAGGACTTTGCGGTATCCTTCTTGGAGTACCAGGTAATCTTGTTCATCTCGCTCTTCAGGTCGGTAAAGAATTTCTTTACCTTACCGGACTGCTTTTCCTTCTTGGGCTTCTGGGGCTTTTCCTTCTTGGTTTTTACAACCGTGGTCTTTTCTTCTGCCATTTGAATACCCCTCCTTACTTAGATTCCTTGTGCAGAGTATGCTTTCTGCAGAAACGGCAATACTTGTTCATTTCCAGTCTGTCGGGGTCGTTCTTCTTGTTCTTCTTGGTGTTGTAGTTTCTCTGCTTGCACTCACTGCAAACCATAGTGACTTTGACTCTCAATTCGGCACCTCCTAAAAAATTAGAAAAAGCGGACTTTTTCTTTGTTTACCTCCCTCAAACGAGGTTGCATACCTGGGTTTTCGGCGTTTTTTCCGCACGAAAAAAGAACCCTCCTCGCAGAGGTAGATATAGTTTACCACAAATCGTGATGCTTGTCAAGTCCTTTTTCGCATTTTTCACCGATTTTTTCACTGTTTTTATTCCCTTTCTCAATTCATTATTTTTATTTTACCTCTTGACAAGAAGTTTATCATGTGGTATAATGGGAGTCTTCACCATTTTTATTTTTAAGGAGGAATTGTTATGGCACAGAGACCTGTTTTTATCCCACACAGCCGCAAACCCTTTTACCGCGTGGTAAATATCCCGTTCACCTTCAACCCCGGATTTGCTCTGTCACAAAAGCAAAAGAACGTCGCCGCTCTTCACGAGGGATACCAAAGACTCAGCGGTGATATACCGTTGGAAATCTCATCCAAATCGCTAAAACCCGAAGGCGTTGCCGCCAGTGCGTTCAATCTGACCAAATACGTTCCGTCCTTAGATCGGCGCATTTCGGTAGAGTGTGCGTATCAAGGCTCCAAGGTCTTCCAACGAGGAGGTCCTTACACCGATCTTTATCAAAAAAGCTCTAAAGAGGCTAAAAGAGATCCCCGATTTGCCGAAAGCGGCAGAATCGTTTCCTTTTGCTTCGATGGAATCTCTTGCGAATCGTACCCCGAGTCCTGCTTTTACGATTGGTTGTACATCAGCGCACTGACCGAGAACCCCGAGCTTGCAGAGAAGCTACCGGCTTACAACGCTTTCACCGACATCGAGTTCAATCCCGACAAGAGCCTGAACTGCCAAGCCAGATCCGCCGCTATTTTCGTGGCGCTGACCCGAAACGGTCTGATGGACGCTGTCAAGGATTACCAAACATTCAGAAAATTGTTTATGGAGGGCTAATATGAATCAGAACGAAATCAAAATACTTCCCACCGGAACCATCTATCAGATGATGGAAGAAAAAACTTTAATGCTCCCCCTATGGCTGGCCTTCCCCGGTGAGTGCCAATACTCCATGTGCTGGAGAATGGGTGCAGGCGAGGACTATGCGTATAAATTTCACATATGGTTCAATCAGTTCTCCCCGGAGGACAAGGCTGTTTACCGCTCGCTCTTCCCCACCCCCATCGGCTGGTACGGCTGGTGGAACGAGATCCCCGAGAATTTAGATGAATTCGAAGAGGATCCCACCTTCTACTCCAAAGGCGATCTGTTTACCGGCTACTGGGAGCCTACCGGCAGTATCCGATACAATATGCAGTGGCTGCGGGAGCAGCTACAGGCAAATCCGGATATGGAGTTGACCTTCCCTGCCGCCGGTAAGGCCTCCCGCACCCTTGCATCGGGATGGGCGTTTGTGCCGTTTAATGCCCCTGCGGAAAACGTGGACGATCGGTTCGAAACCGTTTTCGATTACGTACTCAGCTGCAAGGCACTTTTCTTTGACGAGGAAGAGCTGAACCGGCTGATTAACGTCGTATATTACGAGCCCGAACGCTGGGACGAGCAGAAAGAGAAAATCCGCCTCTACACCGACGACGAATGGCAGCGGATTCTTCCCGGCTTGCTGTCGCTGGGATTCTACTATCAGATTTCACAAAACAAACAATTGTTGAAGGCGGCGCTCGAATCAGAGGACGACGTAATTATAGTTGGGAATATCCAAGATCATCTGCTGGGATGTAACATCTCCGATGACCGAAAGACCATCGAGGGCGAGAATTTGCTGGGCTTTGCGCTGATGAATGCCCGCACCGAAATCCGCAAGATTTTCCAAAACGCGTATCTTTGCGAAAACCGATCCAAGTGAGATAGATAGGCAAGCAGAACAGCCCCGCAAGTAATTGCGGGGCTGTTTTGGGTTAGAATTAAATAGTTTTGAATCCTTCTCTTTGCTAATGAATTTCTCCTCCATAGCACCGCAAAGGCAACTATCACTCCTCAATCACGCAAACGATAGGATCTTTCACATCCTTTTCGTAGTGAAGAAAGGTAACTGTATAAATCAAATCACCCATTTTCCCAATGGTACTGCAGTGGATCGCCTTACCGGGAAGCGACACTTCCCTCACAACTTCCCCACTGTCGAGATCGATTTTCAGAAGTGCAGAATTCTTCATTAAGCGCAAGCAATAGATATACTTCCCTTCGATCAGATAATGAATCGTACCGCCCGTATCCACTTCGTAAACAGACTCACCGGTTGCGGGATCAATGCAATAAAGCTTGCCGCCGTCTTCAGCGGTTCCGAAAATCACCTTATCGCCGTACGGGAGCATTTCCGTATAAAGATAGCCCTTTCCGCTTCGCTCCCACAGCGTTTTACCGGTGGAGACGCTTTTCCCTCGATAGCCTCGTGAACCTTTCTTGGAAATTGCCACGTCTCCAAACACATAAGTCTTGGAATCACAGTATTCCGGCTCATGGTACGCACCTTCTACAACCTTGCAGGTACCATCCTCAGCGCAGATGCAAAAATCATCCTTCGCAATCGAAAGATAGATTGCACCGTTCTCACTGACTGCTCTCCACTGCCACGGTAAAACAATCTTCCCCTCAATAGGGTAAGAAGCGTGGGACACAAGCTCCCCGGATTGATCAAAGGTTAATTTTACAACCGTCTCCTCGTCAGACTCAGTACAGCATTTATAAAAGAACGCTAATTGGTCATTGAGCGGAAGCCATACGCCCTCGTATTCAAAAAGCGCTAAATCCTTCTCTTCCAAGGGATATTGCCGGATCAGCTTCATAGTTTCCTCCTCACCCGACGAGGATTCGTCGGGCAATTCTTTCCAATTATTTCGGATTCAAAGGGAGCTTCTTTCAAGAAGTTCTCCATTTATTTCATAAAATCTTCTTCCCGCAGTCCCAGCTGACGGAAGATCGCAGCCCTCTCTTTGGCAAGTGCGGGATGACGCAAATCGTCATTCATCCTGCCCACTTGATGATAGGGATGCGACCAATAGGGCCGATTACTCTGCTCCCGAATGCACGCTTGCACGGTGGGAAGATCCACATTCAGATTAAATCCAACGCCGTGGTAGTGATAGCCCGGCCAACCGTTTGAGAGTTCTTTGACGTTCGGCAACCGAAGATAGGTTCGGCCGCATTGGAAATAGAGCGCCCGCTCGCTGCTCAGGCTTTCACCGTAATGGATGGGAAAATCTTCTTCCGCAGCCGTCAGCGGACGGTTGCCGATGATCTCATAAGCACCGTAGAAAAACCGATTGTCTGCAATGAGCTGGGATGGAAGCGCTTTCCGCCCTGCCAGATCGTCGATGGTGAGATTCGGGTTTTCGGTGACGATGGGATAAACCGAGATAACCAGCGCCTTTCCCATAAAAATGTCCCAAACCGGCGCTTTTTCCTTGCGCATTTTGCCGTAATCCAGCAAAATGCGGCCGTATCCCCACAATTTCCGATTCCAGCGGAACCGGAAGAAATCGCCTTCTTTGTAGGCGATATGGACTCTCGGCCTTGCGGCAAACGCCTGAATATCGGCAAGATCTGCCTCGCTCGTCTCGGCGCACCACCGATCTACCCAAATTTTGAAATCGTCAAGGGATTTGAGGGGATATCCCTCTCCCCGGTTATCGTAATAGGTCTGCTGGGTATTGTCATTGAAGATCATCAGATAATCTCTATCATACCCGATGGCCATCCCCACTCCCTTGCGCTTGCCGATGGTAGCGGCGCTTAGCTTTACCGGCTTGCCTTTGGCGGTTTTGGGGAGCAGGAATTTTTCGTCCGCGGAGAGCGTTTCATCCATAGTGAGCTCATCGTATTTCTTTTCCCCCACCAGAATCATCTTCCGCACGCAATTCCCGTCCAGATAGATGCGGGTATCGTAATCATCGTAGGCGGATCGAGGCAGATCTACAATTCTCCAGCTCTCCCCTACCGGCTCCAGTCCCAGACAGAGCCGTTGTTGGTTGGTCAGTTCGTATAGCATAACAATCTTTATCCTTCCGCGCAACGAGATTTTGCCGTGCTTTCCAAAAAGTTCTTGAGGGGATCTAAAGGGGAACTTCTTTCAAGAAGTTCCCCTTTATTTTACTATTTTAGTTCATCTTCATCTTACCGGAAGCTTCCAGCAGCTTGATGAAGAGGCCGCCCTGTACGGAACGATGACGGAAGCCAACCTGATTACCGGTGTGAACCCAGTACCAGTCGGTCATGGGGCAACGAGACTCGGAGAAGTTGTAGGTCAGCCACAGAGGATGTACCATTTCTTCGAAGGTTGCCTTGTCTTCTGCCAGGGTCGCAGTCCATACCAGCCAGTCGGACTTGGTGTAGGGCTTACGGTTATCCAGAGGCAGACCGTAGGGATAGGTCTTTTCCTTGTAGGAAGCAACCTCGGTAGCGATTACGTTCTTGTCCATTACGTTGGTACCGAACAGCTTATCCCAAACGATGTTGTACTTCATAGAGAAGGAGCCGGGACGGTCGAATGCCAGACGGTAGGAGCCGTCGCCGTTGGAGGCACGAGTTGCCCAGTCGGCAGCCAGTTCCTTTGCCTTCGCCAGGTACTCGTCAGCCTTTGCAGTCTCGCCCAGCATCTTGTAGATCAGGGACAGACCGATAATACCGGAGATTGCCTTCAGGGACAGGTTACAGTTGTGTGCCAGGTGACCCGCAAAGTCGTCGGTGCAGAGCTGGTTAGCGGGGTCTGCGCCGTACTTCAGCAGATAGTTCGCCCACATTTCCAAGAGATCCATATTTTCCTTAGCGAAGGAAACGTCGCCGGATGCGATGGCGTGGGTTGCTGCCATAACGATCATATTGCCGCATTCCTCAACGGGCATCTGACCGTCGATGTTGTTGTCGGCGTAAACCTGACCGTTTACGTGAGGATACTGACCTGCATCGTGAGGAGCGAAGTCGAACTTCAGCTTCTTAGCCCACTCGTCGCTGCGGGAGTATTTATAAATAGGTCTCATCATACCTGCTACCAGCTCGGGGTTGTACAGCAGGAACATGGGGATGGAGGGGTAGGAAACGTCAACGGTAGCAGCACAGCCGTTGGAGTGGCACTCCTTGGAGATGTACAGGATGTTGCCGTCGGTATCCAGAACCAGTTTGTGAGCGGCGCAAACCTGACGGTATGCCAGCTCCAGCAGCTCTCTGTATTCCTTGCCGCCTGCAGCCTCTGCGTCGGAAGCCAGCTTTGCGGAGAATGCGTCTGCCTTCACCATTACGTCAGCGTAGTCAGCATATGCCTTTACGATTTCATCGGTGATCAGCGCGCCGTCCTTGCTCCACCAAGTCTTCAGACGCTCGCCGAAGTAGATCATAGACTCTACGTCGTCGTAAGCGAAGGTGAAGAGGGTGCCGCACTCGGTAACGGTATTTTCAGCGGTCACGAAGGTCATGAAGATAGACTCGCCGTGACGTTCTCTTTCACGGAATGCCATAGGGATCTCTTCCACAGCAGCGGTGCCGCCCTTGGTAGAGAGATAGAAGTAACCCCAGTCGATACGGATATCGTCGCCGCGGCGTGCCAGAACCTTTTGGTCAGCCTTGCCGATCTTAGCGGTAGCGATGCCGTCGCCCAGAGTCATCACCTCGGTATCCACCTTGCCAAAGCCACGGAAATCGAGGCAGATTTCCTCGGATACAGCTACCTTTGCGGTAACGGTATGCTCTGCACCGTCCAGAGAGGTGTAGGACAGCTTCAGGTAAGAGATGGGACGGGTGAAGTAGTAATAATCATCGGGAAGCAGGGGGGTGGAGAAGAGAGCGGTGAGCTTGATGCCTGCGCCTTCGAAGGTGTATTTTGTGGAAAGTGCGGTGACCGTCAGATCAACCTGCTCCATCTTAGGCAGTCTCTTGTTGGCTCTGCCCATAAAGATGTAGTCGGTGCCGTCCACGTTAACGGTGCCAATCATAGTGTTGGGCTTGCCGGTCCAGTGCTCGGTAACGGAATCGGTGAGTTTGTCCGCAGGAGACCATACGGAGAAATAGGGGTCCACTGTGATCAGCGGGACTGACGGAGGTCTGAGTTTCATAAGCGTATCCTTTCAAATAGGAAAATTTTCGGAGTATATCCTCATTTACTTTACCATATTTTCACCAATTTGTCAATACGAATCGGGGAATTTGTTGGATTTTTATACAGAAACTCCCATCCAAACTATCTCTTAGAATTAACGTCAACCTGCTCCTTTCAAAAAAACAGGCGCAGGCTTTCACCTGCGCCCTTATCAACAAACGCCCTCTTTGATCATACCGTGGCTGAAACAACAGACTATTGCTCCGAGTCACAACTCCGGTTGTTGACGATTGGAACGCACTGTTGTTGCTCACAAAACAATTCGTATATCGGCGTTGCAGATACCATAATTCGCCACGTCTACCATCTTCGCTTCTGTTATGTAGGTCTACCTACATATTCTACCAAAGATTGTCAAAAAAATCAATAGTATGTAGGCACACCTTCTTAAATATTTTTGAGTTTCTTGGTACAATACTTATGTAGGAAAACTACTGAGCCAAATTATCTGATTGGGAGGTATCTGCTTGACTGTAAATGACGCCGTAGCCAAACGCATATCCAAATTACTGCAGGAAAAGAATATGTCCCAATATCGCTTGGAGCAGGAATCGGGAATCCAGCACGGAAGTATGCAATGTATTATGAACGGTCGGAACAAAACCGTCACGCTGAGCACCGTGATTATGCTGGCAAGAGGTTTCAATATGCCCCTTACCGAGTTTTTAGATGACGAAGTCTTTCGCTCGGAGGATTTGGAAGTAGAAAAGTAAAAGTCGCCTTACGTGCGTAGGGCGGCTTTTTTGTTCCCTTTTCCACCGCAGAAAATCCGATCGTCGAATCGTCTCCCACCGCCTCTCCCCTCGGGGGATACGGAAACGGTTCGCACAGCAGCCGGTCGATTCCCAAAAAATCCCCACCCTTTCGGGTGGGGATCTGTAGTTTAGTCCAAATTGGACGAGGTATCGCTCATATCATAGCCGAGGATCAGACCGTCCAGCGTCTTGTCGGGAGTCAGTGCCTTGATCTCGTCCACCGTGAGCGCACGGTTGTAGATCTGCACGGCCGCCATATCGCCGCGGAACTTGCGGTCGGTGGCGCCGGGCTGGATGCCGATGCCCAAGGTGGTAGATGTGGGAGCGGTTCCGGTGAATGCTCTCGTGCCGATCAGCTTGCCGTTCACGTAGAGCTTCAGTCCCTGTGCATCACGAAGTGCGGTGATGTGGAACCACTGGTTCACGCCCACGCCTGCATCAGAGGGAGACACGGTGATGATGTTATCCCAGCCGTTCTCGTAGATGAAGAATTCCAGGCGTCCGCTGCTGTCGATCTTCAGAGTAACCTGATTGTCGCCGGTAGAGGCGATGAGGTTGTGCTCGTTGAAATCGTCCAGCTTCACCCATGCGGTGATGGTGAACTGCGCCTTGCCCGAGAAGGTATTCTTGATGAGAGAATTCTTGTCGGCAATCATAAAGTTGCCGTTGAAGGTAGTGCCGGTGGGAGACTCGGGATCATCGGTGAGCACGCCGGTGGAAGCGGTGGTGGAGAAATTGCCTGCCTTATCGTTGATGATGGTCTTGATGGCGCCGTCTCTCTCTACAACCTCCAGAATGCGGTAGTTATCAACCAACGCCTTCTGTGCGTCGGTGAGGGCATCGTAGGCGGCTCTTGCCTTCTTCACGCCCGAGGGATCGATAGCCAGCAGAGCGATCTTTTCCGCAACCCGGTCGGCAAGGATGCCGTCGATGTCGTCGGGGCCGATGGATGCGCTGTCTCTCCACAGCTTAGACTGCTCTGTGAGCGCATTGCTGTCCGCACCCTTGTCAAAGGGAACGAGGGTCACGGTGAAGGTCAGCTCCTGACCTACGGGGATGCGATACTCTGTCAGCGTATCGGGGCCGCAGGAGGCACCGCCTGTACCGCGGGACATATAAGACAGAGTCAGATAGGTATAGGAGGGATTTGCGGCAAGCTGGTGGGTATACTTGGCATTCTTCAGCTGCGCCGCAGAATAGTGGATGGCCTGCGCCTCCATAGAATCGGATACTGCCATCAGACCGGTGTTGTTGCTCTCGGAGGTGAGGGCATACCAGCGGACACGGGTCATATTGCCGCCGTCCTGAGGTTTTCCGAAGAGGGTGAGGTTCTCGGTAACAGTGGAAGAGTAGACACCGGGGAGGCAGGAGCGGTTGCGGTCTACGTAGCTATCGTATTCGCCGTAGCCGTACCAGGTCGCCTGCTCGTAGGAGGCAGGCAGGGTCAGGGTCAGACCGTATCGTGCCATTTCGGTGGCGTAGTCGGGATCCAGCGTTGCCTTCACGGTGATCTCACCGCTGCCGTAGACGGTGTATTCCATGGTCTGCAGCGAACCGCCTGCCGATTTCAGCTTCAGCACGGCCTTCACTGTTACACTCTTGCCGTCGGCTGCGGGCTTTACCGTCATAGACTGCACGTCGCCGACGGTTACGTTGTCCCAGAAGTTGGACTTATCGTTGGAAAGCTGCGCTCTGCGATAGGTGGGCAGAAGTGCGGTGGAGAGGATGGTCTCTCCCTTATAAATATAGGAAGTGAGTGCGCCCTTTGCTTTATTGAAGACCGCCTCAAAGTCGCTTCCCTTCACCGTCCAATCGGTGTCGGTCTCGGTGAGGACTGCAGAAGGCATTGCGCCACGGTCAGCGGCAGCGTGTGCCACCTCAACGGGAATATCAAAGACCTCGGATGCTACCACGTAGCCAGCCTTCGCCCACTTGGTGTCCGCCTTTTCCTTGGCAAAGAGCACCAGCGAGAATTCGTCGTCTGCGCCGATCACTGCGGGCATCTGATAGGGAACGGTGATGTCCACCGTTTCGCCGGGCTTGCCCGAGACGGTGAGCTTGCCGCTGTCTACGGTGATGCCGTTCTGACGGAGCTCGTAGGTGAAGTCATAGGCAGACAGATCGGTGAACTTGAATTCGTTGAATACAGACACCTTCCCTGCGCCGATCTGGGTAATGTCGGAGTTAAACCAAATGTTTTGGTAAACGTACTTCACCTCGTAGCCCTCGGGCTGGATAGTACGATCACCCGAGATAATACCGTTCTGACAGAAGTCGCCGGAGTTGATGGCATCCCCCCAAGCGCCGCCGTATGCCCAGAATTTGCCGGTACCCAGAAGGTCTGCGCTGCCACGAGGGATTTCGGTATAAAGGGTCTGGTCCACGAAGTCCCAGATGAATGCGCCCAGCAGATTATCGTAGGAGCGGATGACCTCCCAGTATTCGTAGAGGTTGCCTACCGAGTTGCCCATTGCGTGAGCGTACTCGCACTGGATCCAAGGCATCTTATTGGAAGCCTTGCCCATATTCTCCATAGACTCGATGCTCCAGTACATACCGCTGCCCAGATCTACGCCGCCGCCGGTGCCGTAGGATTCCAGATGCACCAGACGGGTGGGATCGATCTTCTTCATCTTGGAGATGGTCTCGGGATATACACGGGACTGGCTCAGCTCGTTGCCCAGCGACCAGATGATGACAGAGGTGCGGTTCTTTTCCCGCTCTACCAGATCCAGCACACGGTCCTGAACCGATTTACGGAAATACTTCTCAGTATTGGCATCGCCTACGGCGTAGTGATCCTCTACGTTGGCTTCCGCCAGCATAAAGATGCCGTATTTGTCGCAGAGATAATAGAGGTATTTATCGTTGGGATAGTGAGAGGTACGAACAGCGTTGATATTCAGCTGTTTCATAATCTCCACGTCCTTCTGATAGGTCTCACGGGAGACGTATTTACCGGTGGAGCCCTCGTTATCGTGACGGTTCACGCCCTTGAGCAGGATTTTCTTGCCGTTGAGGAGAACGTCCTTATAAACCGAGCCGTTGGCAGAGGAGCCGGTCGTCTTGGTGAACTCGATCTCACGGAAGCCCAGCTGCTGAGCGGTGGAACCGTAGTAATTGCCCTCTGCATCGTACAAAGTCAGCACCAGCGTGTAGAGATAAGGATCTTCATCCGACCACAGATGGGGCTTTTCCACCGTACGGGACAGAGAGATAGGAGCCTTTGCCCCCGATTCCACGTCACGGGTGAGAGATGCAGTGAGGGGATTCTTTTCAAAGAGATTCTTTCCCTCGGCGTCGAAAAGCTTCACGTCGATGGAATATTTGCCGGTTGCCAAGGTCTTGGTAGTCTTGTTCAGCAGCTCTACCTTGATATCCAGATCGGCATCGGTGTAGGTCTTATCCAGATCGGTGACTACCGAGTAGTCGAAGATCTGCACTGCGGGGGTGGAATAGAGATACACGTCACGGAAGATACCGCCCAGACGCAGGAAATCCTGATTCTCGAAGTAACTGCCGTCGCACCAACGAATGGCCATCACCGCCAGCAGGTTTTCACTGCCGTCCTTGTTAAGATAAGGGGTGAGGTCGAACTCGGAGGAATCGTAGCTGCTTTCGCTGTAACCAACCTCGTAGCCGTTGACCCATACGTAGTAGCAGCTCTCTACGCCGCCGAAGTTGATGTAAACCGAACGGTTGTTGTCCAGCCATTCCTTGTCTACCGTAAAGGTGGTGCGGTAGAAGCCTACGGGGTTGGTGTTCTGAGGCGCGTAAGGAAGGGTTACGCTGCCGTTCTTGAAGGCGTTCCAAGGATAGGTGAAGTTAGAGTAGATGGGAAAGTCAAAGCCCTGCGCCTGCCAGGATGCAGGGAGGATGACATCCTTAAAACCGCCGTAATAAGCGGTGTTGTAGGTACCCACTACGTTTTTGCCCTCGTAAACGGGAGCTTTGGACATATCGTAATCGGTTTTGAAGAATTTTCCGTATACGCCTGCCTTTTTGGCGGTGTTCACGCTTTCGTAAACCGCCAGCTTCCAGGGCTTGCCCTCTCCCGTCAGGAGCTGATAATATTTGGAGCGCTCGTAATCGTAATTCTTGGCGCCCTCTACCGCATCCTCCACAGACTGGTAGACCAGCGTTTCGGTGGAGTGGTGCTCTACCTCGTTTACCGAGAAGATATCGGTCTGCTGAACGGTCTTGCCGCTCGCATCCTTGGCCTTCTTGCCCGTCCACTCGTTCATAGAGAAGAGAGTTTTTGTAATATCCTCGGGGATCACTTCCATATCGTCGGGCAGTCCCGAGGTAGTGTTCCAAGGATCGGTGGTCTGATTGCCCTTCCCCCGATTGCAGCCAACGACCGTGCAGGAAGCCAGCAAGAGAGAGAGGAACAGAGCTCCGATTTTGACGGATCGTTTCATAGTATACCTCCGCTAAAGTGTCAATGATTTGCGTGATTAGTCGGTCACTTCCTTGCCGGGGATCAGCTCCCAAGCGGGGAAATCAACCGTTTTCTTGGTTTTACCGATATAAGGAAGATTATCTCTCCATTCTACCGGCTGGATGCGCACGCTTCTGCCGCTCCATCCGGTGCCCGAACGGCGGTTGGCGTGATAAATCACCCACAGAGAGCCGTCGGGAGCGGGAGCGAAGGAGCAATGGCCGGGGCCGTAAGTCTCGTCGCCCTTGGACAACAAAGGCTTATCCAGCTTCACCCAATCTTCGGCATTCAGAAGATCGCCGGTATCGCAGTAAACGGCGGTGATGAGGTAATCGTCGGTCCAGCTGCCGTTGCCCGAATAGGTGATGATGACTCTGTCATCCTTCACCAGCGCGGTGGGGCCCTCGTTTACCGAAGGACCGGTGGTTACCAGCTCGTAGCCCTTGGAGGGGGAGGAGATCAGCACGCGCTCGCTGTCGATGGTGCAGGGATCGCTCATATGGGCAATGTAAAGGTTCTGCTGTCCGTCGGTATCGCTGGGCCAGCCCGACCAAACGGTGTACAGCTCGTCTTTGTATTTGAATACGGTGCCGTCAATCGCCCACTTGTCGGTAGGATCGGTAACCTGACCTACCAGGCGGAAGGGCTTCGTAGGATCCTGAGAGGTTCCCTTCAGCACGTACATACGGTGAGCGGCATTATCGGAAGTTCCCTTGCACATCGCAACGTAGATATACCACTCGCCGTCTACGTAATGAAGCTCAGGCGCCCACACGTTGTGATACTGTCCGCCGCTGCTGAAGACCTGCTTGCCATTATCCTTCACGATATTGTCCAGACCGTCAATTTTGGCAACCTTAACACCGCCGGAGCTCCAGCAATAGTAATAGGAGCCCTCATGCTCAATGACCCAAGGGTCGTCGCCGCCGATATTATGAAGATTAGAGAAAGGTTCACTTCCCCAGCCCAGCTCGCACTGATTGCGAACCGAAAGATCGGAGGGCACGTTCAGGATCTTGTCATCGCCGAAGCGCTTGATGAATTCGTCGGCTGCATATTCGAAGCCGTCCTTGAAATTGCCCAGAATGGCAATCTGTCCGTCGATGGCAAAGAGGCCGAACTGATTCTCGCCCAGTTTGTCATACGCCTGAATGGAGGCGGGACGATTGGTCTTGCCCAGCAGGATTTCCTTAGCCCCTTCCTTGGCAGGCTCGGAATCGGGCTGCATGGGGAAGAAATACCAAGTCACTTCTCTGAGCTTCTCGGAGAAGCTGTTGTACAGCCGGAGATCCTCTTTGGTGGCATCAGCGGGATAAACCAGCACGTATTCGCTCTTCCCATCCTCTGCCAGAATCAGATCGGAAGTGGCAGGCGGCTCATTCTTCGGGTCATCCTGCTTCGTGTCACAAGATACGAGCAAAGAAAGCAGGAGTGTCAATACCAAGCTGAAGCATAATGTTGTTCGGAATCGTTTCATAGTAACCTCCATAGTTACAAATAATATGTTACTTCATTGTATCACATTCAGACGGGAAAAGCAATACTTTTTAGCAAATTGAACAACCATTCTCCCGAAACGCCGTCCGTTTTTTCACATTTCCGTCCTTTTGAGAAATTTTGCAAATTTTTGAAGAAATTTTCAAAATACTATTGACAATCATTTGATTTTGTGATATAATAAGATCATCTTGGAAGGAGGTATTCAATAGAGTATGAATACTACATATCGTTACGCCCCCAAAAAGGGCTTGAATGGCAAAACCATTCTCACCTTGTCCATCGTTGCTGTTGCCGCTATCCTGCTGATCGTGCTGGCGTGCAGCTGCTTCGCAACCGTTCCCACCGGTCACACCGGCATCATCACCACCTTCGGTAAGGTGGAGAATCAGACGCTGGAAGCAGGTATGCACTTCAAGCTGCCTTGGCAGAAGGTCATCAATATGGACAACCGAAACCAGAAGTCCACCCTCACGCTGGTATGCTTCTCTTCCGATATTCAGGAGGTCGACGTAGTTTACACCGTCAACTATCAGATCGAGAAGAAGAACGCCCAGAACATCTACAAGACCATCGGTACCGACTATTTCAACACCGTTATGACTCCCCATATCAACGAAGCGGTGAAAAAGATGGTTGCCCACTACGATGCCGAGTCGCTCATCGACAGCCGTGAAAAGCTCTCCACCGAGATCTACGACGTGCTGGTGAAGGATCTTGCATCCTACAACGTGCAAGTTGTATCCGCATCCATCGAAAACATCGACTTCACCGAGGCATTCACCGCAGCCGTTGAAGCCAAGCAGGTTGCCGCACAGAACAAGCTGAAGGCAGAAACCGAGCAGGAACAGGCCAATATGGAAGCAGAAAAGGCTGCAGAGCGTGCAAAAATCAACGCACAGGCTGCCGCAGATGCCGCTAAGATCGCTGCAGAGGCAGACGCAGAGGTAGCCAAGACCAAGGCAAACGCTGCCGCAGAGGTCACCAAGATCGAGGCCGACGCCGAGGCATATCGTAAGGAAAAGGAAGCTGCCGCCAACAAGCTGCTGGCAGAATCTATGTCCGAAGAGCTGCTCCAGTATTTCTACATTCAGGGCTGGGACGGCAAGCTGCCCGAAACTTGGGTTTCCCAAGAAGACTTTATGACCATCTTGGACATTGCCAAGCAGCAGCAGGCCAAGTCCGGCGAATAACCTGCCTCCCTATTCTACTCAGTCTCTCAGAGGTGCGGAGTGTCCGCACCTCTGCAATATAATTTTCATTTTAAGGAGTTACTTATGAAAGAAAGAATCCGCAACGACAGAAGCATCTGGCCCTTCATTTTCTACTCGCTGATCACCTTTGGCATTTACGAGATCTGGTATTACCACAAGATCGTAAAAGACGTCAACACCATCTGTGAAGAAGACGGCAAACGCTCCCCCGGCGTAGCAGTCTACATCATCCTTTCCCTGCTCACCTGCGGCATTTACAACATCATTTGGTGGTGCAATATGCACGACCGTCTGAGAGCTACCGCAAAGACCAAGGGCGTCATCATCGAGCAGACCACCTCCGGTCTGATGCTCCTGCACATCGGCGCATACTTCGTGATGGGTATCCTTTCTTTGGTTGCCATTCACAAGTTCATCGGCACCCTGAACGAGATGGCTACCAACTACAACCGCGAGAACGGACATTACAACTAAGCATATTTTCCCGAGAACCCACCGCAAGGTGGGTTCTATTTTTACGCTCATTATTCTTTTTTCACAAAATCATTTGACCGTTTGCACAAATGCGACACTTCCATTTTGTCATTTTCCGCTTTCATTTTTGTCTACTATTCACGAATCTCTCGTCCTTTGGTGCAAATTCACAAATTTCTATTGACAAGTGTTTTATTTTTGTATATAATCATAGTAGTAGATGCGCTAATTTATAAAACGGAGGTCGCCCTATGAAAATCTACTTATCCAAACTCTGGAGGGGCATCGCAGCCCTTGTGTTCTTTGCCATTATGAGCTATCTGCTGACAGACGTTCTCATCACCGCTGTCAACGTGGTGATTCCCGTATCTCTCCCTTGGCTCAGACGCATCTGCTATTTGGCAGTTCCCACGTTGATTGCCGTAGCAGTTACCTATATTCGGCGGCAAAATAATGGTGAGATGCGCCGCGCCTACCAAACCGATTTAGGGGATGCTTCCTTCCAATGGTTTCCTGAAATTAAGAAAATCCTGAAAAGTCCTGACTTCATTGCCGAGCTGGCAGCATTTGTGACCCTGCTCTTCCCCTTTATTATCGTGGTGGGGATTTGGGTGAACCCGATTGCGTCCGTGATTCTTTATCTTGCAGCATTCGTCCTCATTGACCTGAGCATTTGGCTGTTTTTGCATTACAAGTGGGCTAAAGAGCGTCTGCACCTGCCCGGCAACGCAGATCACAAATAATCGCCGCGTTATTACGCGAAAATGATCTGACACTCTAAGGAGGCTATTATGGATCTGTTCAACGTTCTGTTTTACGGCACCGCAATTTACTGTTTCATTCTGTTTGTTTACAGTTTGTACAAACTTATATGGTATCATCGAAGAATGAAATGGTTTCGTCAGTCGCTGGAGGAGTTTTCTGCCGACGGTGTGATAATTGAGTTTTTCGGCAAGTTCTCGGACATCTACCGAGGCAAGCGGGGCGTCCCTCACTTCACGGTAACCACCCCAAAGGGAATCTACGAGGTGTCGGTGCTCTCTCACCCCTCCACCCACGGCAGATGGATCATCGAAGAGACGATGGACGGCCACGTCTTCGAGGTGCGCACCCGCAGACGGATCATCTTCGTCCCCTATCACAATACCGGCACCGAGCCCTACCATTCCAAGGAGCGCCGCAGAGAGGCGCGGCTCTATCGGGACGAGTTTGTCACCGCTCCCCCCGACCCTTCTTATACCAAACAAATCCTGCTGCTCTATCCCGAACCTATGGCTGCCGCCTACGCACACCACCGCTACGAAGAGCTCTTTGACGGCACGAGGGTGTGCGACAGAGAGGTGATGTTTGTGGAACGATTTTATCAAATGATTCAAGACGACATCGGAGGTTCTAAGTGAATACCACATCTACGTTCAAACAAATCAAACAAGCAGTCGGCGGATTTTTTACGATTCTGATATTGTATCTGATTCCGCAAATCGTCTATTTGACAGAAAAATATTATATGTACGATTTCGAGCTGGATCCTTACATTGCAACCGTCTGTCAAATCGCCTGCTCCGCACTCTACCTCTTAGCCCTTTACTCCAGCGTGCGCTACGTCACCGTGTACAACTCCACCCTGCGGGATGAATACCACGCACTGAAGCAACGTCCGAACAAACTCTTTGAAAAGCTGATGTTCTTCCTGCAGGATACCACTACGCAGATCGGTGCGGTGGTATTCGGAGCGCTCCACTTCATCCTCCCTCTGCACTATCTCATTATGCCCATCGTGGATATTGTCCCCGGTGCGGCACAGAATCGGAACACACAGATCATCGTGCTGATCGTGTATTTGATAGTGCTCTACATCATCTCGCTGACGGCACAGCTTACCGCAATGCGTCATTGGCAAGTGACCAGACGGGAATACGCGGAGACGAAGCAGAACGAAAAGAAGCGGACAGAAGCCAAAAAGCAAGCCGACGAGGAAGGCGTCCGCATTGCCTTGATCTATCTGTTCGGCTCGCTTGCGCTGTGCAACGTCCTGCCCATTTTGATTTCCATCTTCCCCCTCTTCAAGGAGCTTTTATTAAATCCCTTCACGGGATTCGTGATCGCCTGCGTGATCCTCGTTCCCATCATCTACCGTCCCATCCGTGCCCTCATCAAACGCCGTGAGTTTCTCAAAAAGCTGGATACGGTCTGCCGTCGGCAGGGGATCGCCCTCTCCGACATTGATCTGCCCTACCGCTCCATCTTCTCCACCACCGAGACCGAGAGCTTCACCGTCACCGTGGGCGGTAAGCGCTACGCCTGCAAGCTGATCGGTGCACTCAAGCGAGGCTCGCCGATGGGCATCTTCCAAAACGGTGAGGGCGCAATCGCCACTCACGTCCGCTTCGCCCGCATCACCCTCTTCTCCCGTGTGACCCAGTTTGAGTTCGGATTCCAGTCCGAAAATCAGAAGATTCTCATTATCAATCCCGTTCCCAAGAAGCTTTACCGCGCTGAAAACGGTAAATCCACCGAGTTGGACAACGGCGACGTGGTGGACGGCTACAAGGTCTAAACCGCCAGCGGCTTCATCGGCGCACTGGAGCGGGGCAGCATTGACCGATAAGGATAAGAAAGAAGGAAGTTTTATGAAATCCCGGCATCGACCGTCCTCTCCCGATATTCCCCCCGATGTGAAGCGCATTCTGCGCAGGCGGCATTTGCTCCCCTTCCTGCTCTATTTTGCTTGGCTGATTGTGCTTGCAGGGG
>JAFTMF010000121.1 GCA_017452565.1 Clostridia bacterium | reverse complement strand
TTCGGGAATTATAAGTAGAAGGGTGTCAGGAGCGTTCCGGCCAAACGAATCCGCACCTGCCAATTACCGTGAACCCATTCTCTGAAAGGAGCGTATGAAATATGAAAAAGACTTTGCAAACCGTTGCCTTTTTGATGGCGATGCTGTCTATGCTCACCGCCTGCCTGCCCGAAGGCCAGCCCGATGATTCTGCTGCTACTACCACTACTGCAGCGCCCGAGGAAGAAGCGTCCTCGAAACCCTATTACCTCGATCCTGCCGGGATGAAACAAATGATATTATCTGCCGAAAATATCGTTTTGGAGTATACTTTGTATGTGTCTGCCACAAAACAAACCAAAGAGGTGACTCTCAAGCGTGCAGGAGGGAAGATTGAAATCGTGGAAAAGACCTCCCGCCCGGAAGGGAATATGACTTACCACACCAAAGCCACCACCTACTATGATCTTAGCAACAACGATATCTACCGTCACGATAAAGAAGGATATTTTTACGTATATAAATTGGAAGAGCCCTTCAATTGGGGAACTTTTCTATCTTCCGAAGGATTTTTGCTGTCGGAATTCGGCCCTGTTTTCAATAATGACACGTACGTGTGGATTGCGGACGGCAACTACGTTGCCCCCGAGGACGTGTTGAAGAAGCAGAGCGAACGCAAAGGGAAGACTTTCAAATCCATGAAAATTGTTGCAAGAAGTGACAAGGCTTCGCTGTCTTGTTCTATGGAAGGCAGAAGCGCAGGAATTAACGTGACTATCCGCAAGACCACTATCAACTTCCCCAAGGCTCATCGGCTGACCTGATCGCTTTGGATGTGCGATGATGCATTGCAATTTGCAAGTGAACCGATGAAAACAACGATTTGAAACGATACGAAAGGAAGAATACTATGAAATTTACAATTCGAATGATAGCGCTGGCATTGGCTTGCGTCTGTTGTCTCTCGACCCTGACAGCCTGTGATATCGGGTTGGCGAAAAAACTCACCGATACCACCGATCCCACCAATGAAAACGCTCCTGCCGATAACGATCTTTCGCCCGCTGAGCTGTATCGGGCGCTCTTGAAAGCAGAGGATTTTATTGTGGTATCACAGCTGGATATCAGCAATAAGACCGATGAAAATATGCTCCGCAAGGTGTTGCATAAAGACGAAGGCCGTCTGCTTGCCCGCACCGAAACCTACGATGGCAAAACTGCCAAGCGCAGCACTTCCTACTTGGATTTGGATCATTCACTCCGCTATACCGAGACAGATGGAAAATGGGGCTTTGAGGTCTACAAGGGCGGAAAGGAAGTTTTAGAGGAATCGCTGAACGAACTGCTGAAAATTTCCGAGAGAATCTCCACCGATCCGCTGTTTAAAGATGAAAACTACGAACAAGCAGAAGAAAACGGCTGTGCAAGTCTGAAGGAAAGCGTACTGCAGACGATGTTCAGCGAAGGCAAATACGAGGCCACCTACACCAAGGCAGCAGAGCCCGACACCTACACGCTGTATGCGATGGTTCTGCATAAGGGCGAGCGGCACACGCTGACCCTGACAGTACGGCTGGTAGATGCCACGGTGGAACTGCCGAAGCCGGGAGATGAGGAAGAGCCCGAACCTCCCGTGACGAATCCCGAAACCACTCCCGAGCTTCCTCCCGAAAACCTTCCCCAGCCCGACGAGCCTCCCGTGAAGTACCCCGAAACGATGGATCCTCCCTTCACTGACATTCCCGAAGTGGACGTCACCGACGCCAAAGCGCTGATCGACCGCGCGGATTTTCTGCTGAGCAAGCTGGACAGCTTCACGATCAAATCAGACGGTGGTATGGGAATGACCATTATAGACGATTTCATTAGCATTTCCCAGCTTCAGGAATTGAAGGCGGATATTACCGGAAAAAGAGTACAGGAAACAATTAGCGAAGAGGTGTATTTCCAAATCATGGGCGCCGGAGCTACGACCGGCGGCATCAGATACTACGATCAGGACGTCTATATGCTGGAAACCGACGGTACCAAGGAGTATGCTGTAATGGATGGCGAACTGCTGGACGGTATGCTTGCAACTCTCACCTCTACCATTCCTACCGATCTGTCCATCTTCAAAACAGTAGAAGTGCGCGAGCATGAAGATATGTATGAGATCGGATTGTATGGCTTGAAGGACGAAGTCGATCCTTACGAAATGGTCGGCGATATACTGGGCGAAGTGGAAAACTTAGAGCTGAGCCGTCAGACCTTCCAAGTGATCGTCGAGGTTGACAAAAACTGGGGCGTGTACCGCTTTATGTTGCTCTCCTTCTATGCTACGGCTGACATCGAAGGATTTGGCTATACGGAAGTTGAATATGAAATGTGGACTTATATTGGCAATTACAATTGCACCGAGCCCGTGAAGCCTTCTATGGACGGCTACGTAGAGGTTCCGCTGGAATCGCTCATCGGTTGATCGTGCCGAGTCTGTCGAGGTAGAAGCCTCGCTCGGAATCAGCGCATTTCTGGGATGCAAACAGCTCAGGGAGATCACCATTCCCGAAAAGGTCCGCAGAATCGGCAGAGATGCCTTTTCCGAATGTGATAAGCTGGACTCTATCGTGTTTGAGGCTGCCGACCGCTGGTACAGTGCCGATCACGAGGGCTCCGGAAGCGGTGAGGTGCTGAACCTGTCCGATCCGGTTGCCAACGGAAAGATGGAATGGTATTCGTGGTACTATCGGGATGCCGAAGATTTGGAAATCGAGATCGAAGAGTATGATATTGATATTATGAGCGCAGAGGTTGCGTAAGGAGAAAACTATGACTACACCCATCAGCATCACCACGAGACAGACAGAAGATCTGATCCGCAAGTGGCCGAAAGTAAACAAGACCAATCAAACCCTGCTCACAATTGCAGCGAGCTTCTTGGCGCTGTTCGCAATTATACGTGTCATCCGTGGGATTTCAAATCTCGATTGGATGGAGTGGGTCAACGCGGGATTGATGGTTACCACAGCAATATTGCTGTTCTTGTCTGCACAGTTTTCCCGCTTTTTCTTCACTGTGAAGACTACCACTGTCACCTTCACCGATCAAGACGTGAGCATTTCCATAGACAAGGACGGGAAAACCAAGGGATATTCGGTAGAATGGCGCAAGGTGCGCATTCACGAATCCTCGGACTGCTTCTATTTCCAAGTGAACTGGCGTCAGATGCAGATCTTCCGCAAAGAGGATCTCACCGATTGCACGGCCGAGGAGCTGTCTGCATTCCTGTGTTCGAAGATTGGAAAGCGATACGTGAAGTTTTAATTGATACCCGACATAACCTCACCCATCTCCACACATCAGACCGAAGAAGGAATAACTAAAATGAAGCCATATATATTTACTCAAAAAGTAGATGTCAAGCGATTTCGTGAAGCCCTCCATCGATGGCTGCGTCGAGGTGACGCTGGAATCGCTGATTGGCTGAATCATACCCAATCATCCACTTAAGTAGAATTACAAGGAGAACAATCTATGAAATCAATCCGACTCCTGCTGACGCTCTTGCTGGCAGGCACGGTGCTTTGCTCGCTTGCCGCGTGTGAAAATACCGACAAAACGCCGGACACTACCACTACGAAAGATTTTGCAGACACCGTGCTCACTCCCAGCGAAGAACTGCATTTGGAGCTGAGCCCCGACGGATCTGCCTACCAAGTGACCAGTGTTGGCAACTGCACCGACCGCACGGTGGTCATTCCTGCAACCTTTGAAGGAAAGCCGGTAACGGTGATCGGTGAGGCGGCCTTTTTCCGCTGTCAGACGGTGGAAGAGGTAGTGATCCCCGAGGGCATCACCACTATTGAAACCTGCGCGTTCACCGAGTGCACCAAGCTGGCTCGGGTAAAGCTCCTCGATAGCCTGACCAACATCGGAATCAGCGCATTTCTGGGATGCAAACAGC
Source organism: Clostridia bacterium (assembly GCA_017452565.1). Taxonomy (GTDB): domain Bacteria; phylum Bacillota; class Clostridia; order Oscillospirales; family CAG-272; genus CAKSQF01. The sequence goes on along the minus strand of JAFTMF010000121.1, from coordinate 151 downwards.
TAAAGGAGATCACCATTCCCAAAAACGTCCGCAGAATCGACAGAGAAGCCTTTTCCGAATGTGATAATCTGGACTCCATCGTGTTTGAGGCTGCCGACCGCTGGTACAGTGCCGATCACGAGGGCTCCGGAAGCGGTGAGGTGCTGAACCT
>JAFTMF010000120.1 GCA_017452565.1 Clostridia bacterium | reverse complement strand
GAAGAGGGATCGTCCTTGTCTCTGAGGATGCCGGCGATGTCGGTCATCGTGAAGAGCGCCTCTGCCTTCAGCTCACCCGCAATGCGAGCAGCGGCAGTATCGGCGTTGATGTTATAGATGTTGCCCGCCTTATCGTAGCCTACGGTAGAGATGACGGGGATGTAGCCCTTGTCCAGCAGATCGTGGATGATGGTGGGATTCACCTTGGTGATCTCGCCCACGTAACCCAGCTGTGGATCCTTCTGAACGGCTTCGATGAGCCCATCGTCTGCGCCGGAAAGACCGACGGAGCGACAGCCTGCGTTATTTAGGAGGTTCACCAGCGACTTGTTGATCTTGCCCGACAGAACCATCTGCACGATCTCGGCAGTCTCACGGTCGGTGACACGGAGACCGTTGACGAATACGCTTTCCTTGCCCATTCGCTTCATAGTCTCGGAGATTTCGGGACCTCCGCCGTGTACCAGCACGATCTTCACGCCAATCAGCGACAGAAGCGCCAGATCGCCCATCACGGCGCCCTTCAGCTCCTCGTTGATCATAGCGTTGCCGCCGTACTTGATGACAACTACCTTGCCGGTGTATTTTTGAATGTAGGGAAGCGCTTTGACCAGCACTTCCGCACGCTGTGCGTTCGTAATTTCCATGATTTTGATACTCCCCCAAGGGCGCCGCCCTTGGAACCCGCCCAAGCAATTCGGCAAAGCCGAATTGCAGGAGTTGCCTCGCAGAGGCAACTCCAAACCTTCTTTGAAAAAAAGGTTTTTGGATTTCCAAAAACTTCTGGAAAATCAGGTGTTTTTTATAGTATTGTATAGAATCTAAACCTTATTCGCCAAGCTTAGCTTTGGCCGATGCGATCTGCGCCCGCACCGATTCCACCGACGTTCCGCCTGCGGAGGTTCTGCGCATTACGCAGGTCTCCATGCTGATCTCGTCGTAAATATCGGCTTCAAACAGCTCGGATGCTGCCTGATAGCGCTCCAAAGGAAGGGTTTCCAGCGTCAGTCCGTCTCGGATACAGTCCGCCACCAGCGCACCGGTGATCTTGTATGCGGTGCGGAAGGGCATACCCTTTTTGGTGAGATAGTCGGCACAGTCGGTGGCATTGATAAAGCCCTTTGCCGCTGCCGCTCGCATATTTTCGGGCAGAGGACGCATAGACGCCACCATGGGTGCGAACACCGCCAGCGACATCTTCAGCGTGTCCACGCTGTCGAAAATGGCTTCCTTATCCTCCTGCATATCCTTGTTGTAGGCAAGGGGCAGACCCTTCAGCATGGTCAGCGTGCCCATCAGATTGCCGTAAACCCGTCCGGTCTTGCCGCGCACCAGCTCCGCCATATCGGAATTCTTCTTCTGAGGCATAATGGACGATCCGGTGGAGTAGGCGTCGGACAGTTCCACGAAGCGGAACTCCCAAGAGGTCCAGAGGATGATTTCCTCGGACAGACGGGAGAGGTGCATCATCACAGTGGCGAATGCCGCCTGCAGCTCGATGCAGTAGTCTCGGTCGGACACGCCGTCCAGCGAGTTCTCACAGATGCCGTCCATCTCGAGAATGTCGGCGACCATCTGACGGTCGGTAGGATAGGTGGTGCCTGCCAGTGCGCAGGAGCCCAGCGGCGACACGTTCATCCGTTTTGCCGCATCGGCAAGGCGATCGAGGTCACGCAGGAGCATCTGCACGTAAGCCATCAGATGATGCCCGAAGGTGATGGGCTGTGCTCTCTGCAGATGGGTGTAGCCCGGCATAATGGCGTCAGCAAAGGCCTCGGCCTGCATCAACAGAGCGTCGATCACGTCCCGAATCAGCCGGGAGATGGTCTTTACCTCATCACGGAGATAGAGCCGCAGGTCCAGTGCGACCTGGTCGTTGCGGCTACGGGCGGTGTGGAGCTTCTTGCCCAGATCGCCGATCCGTGCGGTGAGCTCCGACTCGATAAACATATGAATGTCCTCGCCGCCGGCAGAAAAGTCCAGCTTGCCGCTGTCGAGGTCGGCAAGAATGGATGCCAGTCCGTCAATGATGACGTCTACGTCACCGCGAGGAAGAATGCCCTTCGCCGCCAGCATGGTTGCGTGTGCCATACTGCCGGTAATGTCCTGACGGTACATCCGCTGATCGAAGGGAAGAGAAGTATTGAAATCATCAGCCACCTGATCGGTGACCCCGGCGGACCGTCCCGCCCACATCTTTTCGGCCATAGTTTAACTCCATATGGGGCGCTGCCCCACCCCCTGCCAAAGCGATTCGGCTTTGCCGAATTGCCGGAGTTGCCTCTGTGAGGCAACTCCAAACCTTCTTTGAAAAAAGGTTTTTGGATTTCCAAAAACTTTTGGGAAACAGATAAATTAGGTATTTTAGAAATTAGGTCAATATCCCAAAACTGTCCTTTCACGTGTTTTTGCACATAAAAGGACTATTTTGGAACATTCACCGCCCAAAAACCTCCCCAAAGCGGCAAGAATTTGCCGCTTTTATAGAAGTTTTGGGAGTTCCCAGAACCCTTTTTCAAAAGGGTTCTGGGCGGGGCACGGGGCAGAGCCCCGTACTATTTAATTTTTCTTCTTCAGATTTGCTTGAACCTGCAGGGGCAGACCGAACAGGTTGATGAAGCCGGTAGCGTCAGCCTGATTGTAGACGTTGTCCTCGTCGAAGGTTGCAACCTCTTCGCTGTAGAGGGAGTAGGGAGAGGTAACGCCTGCGTTGATCAGGTTGCCCTTGTAGAGCTTCAGCTTCACCTCACCGGTGACGTTCTGCTGGGTAGAGGTAACGAACGCAGCCAGCGCCTCGCGCAGAGGAGTGAACCACAGACCGTTGTAAACCAGCTCGGCGTACTTGCTTGCAACCAGCTCCTTATAGTGCTGGGTGTCACGGTCGAGAGTGATGGTTTCCAGAACCTTATGAGCACGGTACAGAATAGTTCCGCCGGGAGTCTCGTAAACACCGCGGGACTTCATACCAACCAGACGGTTTTCTACCAGATCGGTGATACCGATGCCGTTTTCGCCGCCCAGCCTGTTCAAAGTTTCGATCAGGGTAACGGGATCCAGTTTTTCACCGTTGAATGCGGTGGGGATACCCTTTTCAAAGGACAGAGTGATATAAGTGGGGGTGTCGGGAGCCTGCTCGGGAGATACGCCCATCTCTAAGAAGCCGGGCTTGTTGTACTGAGGCTCGTTAGCGGGATCTTCCAGATCCAGACCCTCGTGGGACAGGTGCCACAGGTTCTTGTCCTTGGAGTAGTTGGTCTCACGGTTGATCTTCAGAGGAACGTTGTGTGCCTCTGCGTAGTCGATCTCTTCCTCACGGGACTTGATGGTCCACTCACGCCAGGGAGCGATGATGGCCATCTCGGGAGCGAATGCCTTGATGGTCAGCTCGAAACGAACCTGGTCGTTGCCCTTACCGGTGCAGCCGTGAGCGATGGCGTCAGCGCCTTCTTTCAGAACGATCTCAACGATCTTCTGTGCGATGATGGGGCGTGCAAAGGAAGTGCCCAGCAGATAGTCGCCCTCGTAAACGGCGCCTGCCTGCATAGTGGGGTAGATGAAGTCCTCGATGAACTCCTTCTTCAGATCCAGCACGTAGAGCTTGGATGCGCCGGTCTTGATGGCCTTTTCTTCCAGACCGTCCAGCTCGGTGCCCTGACCAACGTCAGCGGAAACAGCGATAACCTCGCAGTTGTTGTAGTTTTCTTTCAGCCACGGAATGATGATGGATGTATCCAGACCGCCGGAATAGGCGAGAACTACTTTCTTGATATCTTCTTTTTTCATGATAAACCTCCGAATGGATAAATATTCAAAAACTGTGTATAATTATGCATCAATCTACAGGCGCTTGTCAAGTAGTTTTTGCGAAATTATTCAACATTAACATTTTGTTCATATTTATCGAAAGCTCCTATTGAGCCAATTTATTCTTCTGCTTATTATACTATATATGATGAAAAAAAGCAATATGTTTTTTGCAGAAAATTCAAAAAATGTATTGACGGATTTTGTGTGGCGTGCTATAATTGTGTTAGAAACGTAGTATAGACGTGTTCTGTGATTTCGATAGATTCGGAATTTGAAAGGAGAGGATTCTATGGCATGGCAGTTTGATAACCATCAGCCGATCTGGGTGCAGATTTCCGACCGACTGCTCAGAGAGATTATCAGCGGAAAGTATGAAGCAGGTGCAAGATTCCCCGCAGTACGTGAGCTGGCAGCCGAGGCTGCAGTGAACCCCAACACGATGCAGCGTGCGCTGGCGAACCTGGAACAGCAGGGTGTGCTCATTGGCAACCGCACCGCAGGTCGTACCGTAACTGCTGATCTGGCGCTGCTCCAGAACTTCCGTGAGCAGATGGCCGAGGCAGATACCAAGGCATATCTGGCAGATATGGCAGTGCTGGGTTATACCGTCAAGGAAGCGGCAGAATGGGCAAGCCGCATCGCAGGCGAGGCAACCAAGTAATCTCAATATTGGGAGTAGATTGGGGAAAACTGGCAGGGTTTTCCCCGATTTATTACCCTGCAAGATTAAATCCTATATAAAGGAGTGTATTATTCGATGGAACCAATTTTGCGATGCGATCACCTGAATAAGCAATACAAGCAGGGTGTGATGGCGCTGAGCGATTTGACTCTGGAGATTCCCCGTGGGGAAATTGTGGGACTGCTGGGTCCTAACGGCAGCGGCAAGACCACGCTGATCAAGTTGGCAGCAGGCCTTCTGATGCCCACCACCGGATCTATCAAGGTGGACGGCCACTTCATAGGCCCCTACACCAAATCGCTGGTATCTTATCTGCCCGAGCGCACTTATCTTTCCCCCGGTATGCGGGTAGAGGAGTGCATCAATCTGTTTGAAACCTTTTACGCCGACTTTGACCGAAACCGTGCCAAGGAGATGCTGGCACTGCTGGCCGTTCCGCTGAACGCACAGATCAAGACGCTGTCCAAGGGCACTCGTGAGAAGGTGCAGCTGGTTCTGGTTATGGCAAGACGGGCAAAGCTCTATCTGCTGGACGAACCCATTGCGGGCGTCGATCCTGCGGCAAGAGATTACATTTTGGAAACCATTTTGAAAAACTACCACGAGGACAGCACCATCCTGATTTCCACTCACTTGATCAGTGATATCGAAGAGGTGCTGAACTCCTTCCTGTTTATCCAAAACGGTCACGTGATCTGTCAGGATAAGGTAGCTGCTGTCCGCGAAGCCCGCGGTCAAACGCTGGATCAGTTCTTCCGGGAGGTGTTCAAATGTTACGCAAACTAATCGCATATGATTTCCGCTGTACTTGGAAAATGATGGTGACCTTGTTCCTTACTTCCTTTGTTGCAGCCATTCTGAGTGCAGTATGCGGCATTATGCAGCAGTATATCCCATTCGACGCGGAATCGGTGATGTACACCTTGGCGTATGCCGGCCTGATGATGGGGCAAGTGTTCCTCTTTATGCTTTCCTATCTGGGGGCGCTGGGAACGATTCTGATCAGTGGTATCCACTATTACAAAAAGATCGTCTCCGATGAAGCGTATCTGACCTTCACGCTTCCCGCAACGGTAGGACAGCACCTGACCGCTAAGCTGGTAACCGGCTTCGTATGGACGCTGACCGGCATCGTGGTATTTTTGATCAATCTGATTATCATCAGCATTCCCTCAGCCCTTTTGATTTCGGATACTGTGCCGGATACTGAGGTTGTCAGCGTTACGCTTCAGGCGGCAGACGTGACAATGATCATCGGCGTTGTGGTTCTCATTCTGGCTCTGCTTGCTACCGAACTGTTGCTGGCTTATCTGGCGCTGACCATCGGCGGTGTAATTGCCAACAAGTACAAGGCGCTGGTGGGCATCGGCCTCTACTGGGTAGGCAACTCGGTGGTATCGGGTATGATGATGTTTGCAGCGATCATCGTGTCTGCTATCTTTGCATCGCTGCTTCCTCTGTCTGTGGACTGGACGATTGCAGTGGTCATTTGGCTCTGTGCCGCCGTGGTTGGAGGATTTGGCGTCCTCTACTACTTCTTCAATCGCAAGCTGTTGACCAACAAGCTCAACTTGCCGTAAACTAAAAACTACAAACGCTCAGCCGATAATTCGGCTGAGCGTCTTTTTTGGTCCCCCAAATAAACCCCCGGTTCTACCGGGGGAGCGATAAAACGCTTTAGTAAAAACAAAAAGGGCGAGCTTAATGCAAGCCCGAAAGAAAGAATATTGCAAAAAATTAAACCTCCTCGTATAATGAACATGGTTTG
>JAFTMF010000119.1 GCA_017452565.1 Clostridia bacterium | reverse complement strand
TGCCTGCATTCTACCGCAAGAGGGCGGATTTTTCCACCCATTCGCCTTGGAAAATCCGCAACCGACAGTTGCGAAGGGGGATTTTGCCACAAACGACGTAGGGCGGGGGCTTGCTCCCGCCGCTCGTAAACTATTGCATACTTGTAGGGACGGGCGTCCTCGACCGTCCGTCGAAAAAAGTACGTTAGATAAATCTCGTTCGCCGGCGGGAGCAAGCCCCCGCCCTACAATCAGGAACAACGGTTCAGACGCCCCTTGCCAGCGTCTCCTCTGCCGCAGCAAAGGCGGCTTGCAGGAGGGTCATATCATCACACAGCGATGCCAGTCTGAATCGGAGCTGTCCGTGCTGGCGGCCGGAGGGTGCGCCCTCTCCCACGGGTGGGAAGAAATCGCCGGGACCACGCTGTTTTAAGTCAAATTCGGCAATTTCGTAGCCGTCGGTGGTGTCACAAAGAGCGGTGAGACGAGCTTTCGCATCGGCGCTCTCGGTGTCGCTCACTAAGATGCACCAGGATTTCGCATCTCCTCTGCCCACTCGTCCGCGGAGCTGATGGAGCTGAGAAAGTCCGAATCGCTCGGAGTTCTCTACGATCATAAGGGTAGCAGAAGGGACGTTGATGCCCACCTCGATAACGGTAGTGGAAACCAACACCTGCACCTCGCCCGAGGCAAAGCGTGCCATAATTTTATCTTTGTCAGCGCCCTTCATCTTGCCGTGGAGGACACCGATTTTCAGGTTCGGATGGCGGGCGGCAAGGCTCTCGGCGTACTCCACAGCGTTGTGGAGAGGCGTTTTGTCTACCTTGTGGCCGTCAATACCAATGAGTGCGCCCTCGTCCTCCTCGTCCTTTGCTTCGATGGCGGGGCAAACGATGTAGGTTTGATGTCCTTCCGCCGCTTGCTTTTCGATAAATCCCTCCATACGGGTGCGGTAGGTGTCGTCTACCAAGAAGGTAGAGACTTTCTTCCGTCCGGGAGGCATAGTGCGGATGGACGAAACGTCCAAGTCTCCGTACAATACCAACGCCAGCGTGCGGGGAATGGGGGTAGCGCTCATCACGAGATTATGCACCACGCCGGTTGTGATGCCAGCCAGCGCATTGCGCTGAGCGATACCGAAGCGGTGCTGCTCGTCGGTGATAATCAGCCCGCATCTCGGCAATTCCACGCCCTCGGACAGGAGTGCGTGAGTACCAATCAGCAGATCAATCTCTCCTGCTGCCGCTTCTGCCTTTACTTTTCGCTTAGCGGCGGCGGTGAGAGAGCCGACCAACAGCCCCACACGAACACCCAGCGGTGCAAATAACTTGGTCAGATCGGCAAAGTGTTGGCGGGCGAGAATTTCGGTAGGTGCCATCAGAGCGGATCGGTAGCCGTTTTCGGCGGCAATGTACACCGCAGCGGCGGCACAGACCGTTTTGCCACTGCCAACGTCGCCCGAAATGAGTCTGCGCATAGCAAGGCCCGAGGATAGATCCCGTTCCACGTCGGCAATTGCCTCTTCCTGCCCCGAGGTGAGGGTGAAGGGAAGATTTTGACGAAATCGCTCCCGCAATTCGGGGGTTGTAGCAAGAGAAGGCGCTACCAATCGGCGGCGTTCCCGCTTGGCACCGGCAATTCCAAGGGCAAATTCGTAGAGTTCTTCGAAAATGAAATAATTTCTCGCTTGGGAAAGCTCCGCAAAGGAATCGGGGGAGTGAATCGACTCAAATGCTTCTAAGCGAGTAGACAGCCCTTGTTTTGCCCGAATCGAATCGGGAATCCGCTCTTGCGGTTTCACATCCAAGGAGGCAAGGGCAATTCTCACCAGATTTTGCAAGAATTTTTGGGTAATCCCCGCCGTCAGGGGATAGATGGGCGTCAGATCGGGGAGGGGATGCAGTTTGCTCACCGGTTCAAACTCGGGGGAGGAGATCTCCCAGCCACGGCTTCCCCGTGTCACCTTGCCCCAAAAGCGGAAAGTAGAGCCTACGTGGAACACCTGTCTTATAAAAGTCTGATTGAACCACAGCGAGGTGATCTTTCCCGTATCGTCGAAGAGGGTGAAGGTGGTGAGAGTTTTGTGATTTTTCAGCTGCACCGACCGGGGCTCGCTGCCCACGGTAAGGATCATCGCGCATTTTTCACCGCTTTGCGCCGCTTCCACGATGGTTTTGATATCGCCGCGGTTCTGATAGGCGCGGGGAAAGTGAAGGAGCAGATCCTCCACGGTATAAATATCCAGCATCGCCAGATTTTTGGCGCGAACGCTTCCCACGCCGGGGAGAACGGTAATCTCACTTTGCAAAGTGACCATAGAATCGGCTCCTTTCTGTAGTTTTGATCTTAGTTTATGCTTTCAGCAGATTTTCCGCAGAGCGCAGAATCGCAGCTTCCTGATTGCCGTGGCCGTAGTGCTCGATGGCAAAATAGCCGTCGTAGCCCCGATCCAGCAGAGTCCGTGCCAACTTGCAAAGGGGCAGATATCCGTCACCTGCCGCTACGGGTGCCATCCCCTTTTTATAACGGAAGCCTTCACAGCCCTCTTCCACGCCTCGGTCTTTGCAGTGAACGTGGACGATATAATCGGAAAGCAGATCGAATCCCGCCTCCACGTCCTCGTCGCTGTAGGCGAAGTTGCCGGTATCCAGCGCAAATCGCAGCCCGTCGACATTTTGCATAAACCATAAGAGAGGCAACGCACGGGCAAAGGGCGCACGGTAGCCGTCAAAATCCTCCAGCATAACGGTGATCCCCTGCGTCTTTGCATAGGCAACCATTCTGCGGAGCATCTCGGTGATTTTCATAATCTGATCAGAGGACTGCATCCAAGCATCCAGCCGCTCCATTGCCACAGGATTCCGGAAATCGTCCCGATAGTCGTCCAGCAGTGTGTTCAGCTCACGGGCAGCCGCATCGTCCAAAATGCCGGGCACCGCAAGGATGCACTGCATTCCCAACTCCTTGGCAGTGTCCACGTGGGCTCTCATACGGGTCTCGTCACCGTATTCCGCGCCGCCGAAATCGTAAAACAGAAAAGCACCGCTGATAGACATCCCGGCCTCGCGGATATTGTTCAGCATATCACTCTGGCGAGCGATGTTCTCATGATTGATCTCCACGGCACAGATCCCCGCATCGGCCGCTTCCCGCAGGATAGTGACGATGCTCTTCCCGCTTTGCCTTGCGGCATCGACAACGTGATCGTAAAAGATGGATAATTTCATAGCAGTATTCTCCGTTTTCGTGGAAATGATTTCTTTCATTATAACAAAGGGCAGATTTTTTGTCAAGTCTCTTGCATAAACCCAAGGGATTTGATATACTATAACCATCGAGCCCCTGTTGCGGCTCGACTGCAAGGGGCAAGTTACCGAAAGGATGACCCCGCTATGGACAAGCTATGCAAATTTTGCTGGGAGCAAACGCCTGCGCTGTCGATCAGCTATCGGATGCAAACCGCCATTCAGAAAAGCGCAAGAGATCGTACCCCTCTGGCCGGTGCGATGACGTCAGAAGGCAATCTGACCATTCCCCTCTGCGTGATTGGTGCGGTGCTGATTCTCACCGCCATCCCCACCGTTTGCGTTTGCTGCTGTAAACACAGAAAAAAGCAGCACTCCCCCGACTAACCCAAAACGATTTCCGAAGAGCGTCGTGGCACGCTCTTCGGCTATGGAGGATATACATATGGCATTTAAAGGAACTATCAACCGCGAAGATTACATTGATTTCGCCAATTACGTCTTCGGCTTCAACGGAGCGGACCGCTCCTTCGAAAAACTCCTGCCCAAGCTCTTCAAGGAGGGCACCAACACCGCAGAGGATACCTTCTTCGTGAAAGAGGGCGACCGTCTGGCGGCCTGCGTGGGTTCCTTCCCCATCGAATTTTCGATCTTGGGAGAAAAGCTCCCGGTTCGGGGCATCGGCAACGTGGCGGTACACCCCCGTGACCGCTCCAAGGGCTATATGAAGGAGTGTATGTACGCCGCGCTGGACGAAATGGTCAAAGAGGGCGTGGCATTCTCGGTGCTGTCGGGCAGACGCCACCGTTACAATCACTTCGGATACGTGAAATGCGGCGCTTCTATGGGCTATTCGGTTTCCCGCAAAAATCTGTCCTACGTGATCCCCGAGGACTACGAGCCCGCTCTTGCGATGCGTCGATTGGAACGAGACGATCCTGCACTGGACGAGCTGTCTGCCATCTGGCACGCACGCCCCTTCCATTGCACCCGTCCTCGGGAGATGCTCTACGATATTCTCATCTCTTGGCAGTCCGAGCCCATCGGCTTTTTTGAGGACGGCAAGCTGGTGGGCTGGGTGATCGTGAAGGACGGCAACGCATGGGAGTGCATCGCCGATCCCAAGTACATCCCCGATATGCTGGTGCTTCTCTCTCGCATATACTGGCATCTGTGCTATCAGATCCCCTATCACGACGGCGACATTGCCGATGCCATCTTCCCCTATGCCGAAACATCCAGCACCGAGCCGGAGCTGGGCTTCAACATTTTGGATTACGAGAGAGTCCTCTCCCTGCTGCTTAGACTGAAAGCAACTTACGAGCCCCTTCTGGACGGCGAGACGGTAGTGGAAATCGAGGGCTACGCCAAGACCGAACGGCTGAAGATCAAAGTATCGGGCGGCGTTCCCACCGTAGAAGCCACCGACGAGGCACCCGATACGGTCTTCACCCATTTGGATGCAATGCGGGCATTCTTCATCGACAACGCTCCCGAGCGGAAGCACTTCTCCCCCGTGGTGCGCTCCTGGCTGCCCCTGCCCATTTACATCTATCACGCAGATAACGTGTAAATCCTTGACAAAACACCGCCTTTATGCTACAATAGCGGTATCGTTGAAATAATTGGAGGAGTTTTCCTCCTTAGAAAGTGAGAAACATTATGACGAAAACTCAACTGAGACAGTATGCCCGTCTCATCGCCCGTTGCGGCGGTAACGTACAGAAGGGTCAGCAGGTCAACGTAGTTGCCGAGCTGGACCAGCCCGAATTTGTGACTATGGTAGTGGAGGAATGCTACCGCGCAGGTGCATCCAAGGTTACCGTTGATTGGACCCACCAGCCCATCTCCAAGCTGCACAACCGCCATCGCTCCCTGAAGACTATGTCCAAGATGGAGGATTGGGAGGTTGCCAAGCTGGCACACCGCGCCGAAACTCTCCCCGTTTCCATTTATCTGGAATCCAAGGATCCCGACGGTATGAAGGGTATCAATCAGAAGAAGCAGGCACAGGCTTCCCGTGCCATCTACCCCATCGTAAAGCCCTACCGCGAAAAGATGGACAACCGCTATCAGTGGTGCATCGCAGCAGTTCCCGGCAAGAAGTGGGCGAAGAAGGTATTCCCCGAGCTCACCGTATCTCAGGGCATGAAGAAGCTGTGGGATGCAATCCTTACTACCTCCCGTGCATACGAGGGCGATCCCATCGAGAACTGGAACCTGCATAATGCCGATCTGAAGGCTCGCTACGATTATCTGAACAGCCTGAAGATCAAATCTCTGCACTACACCTCCTCCAACGGCACCGATTTCACCGTTGGTCTGAACAAGCAGGGCATCTTTATGGGCGGCGGCGAATACACTCTGGGCGGCGTATTCTACAACCCCAACATTCCCTCCGAGGAAATCTTCACCTCTCCTATGAAGGGCGAGGCTGAGGGCATCGTTTATTCCTCCAAGCCCCTCTCCTACAAGGGCGAGCTGATCGACAACTTCTCGGTTCGCTTCGAGGGCGGCAAGGCAGTGGAAGTTCACGCTGAAAAGGGCGAGGCACTGCTGCAGGAGATGATCTCCATGGACGAAGGTGCGGCTTATCTGGGCGAGGTAGCTCTGGTTCCCTTCAACAGCCCCGTGAACGAGACCGGCATCCTCTTCTACAATACCCTGTTCGATGAAAACGCTTGCTGCCATCTGGCACTGGGCGCAGGTTTCACCAAC
>JAFTMF010000118.1 GCA_017452565.1 Clostridia bacterium | reverse complement strand
TTACGATAGACAACGAGGGCAATATTACCTCGGACGTGGCGAATCCGGACACCCTTCTTTGGACTTTCTCCTATTCCTCTGCCAATACCTACCTGATCCGCAACGTCAGCACCGGCAAATATATGCACGCCTATCCCAACAACGGAAGCGGCGTTACTACCGGCGGTGCGTATCCCAGTACGTTGATCCAGTCGGGAAGCGGCGTTCGTATCCGCAGTAACTCGGAATATGCACGTTTGGATCTTGCAAATGGCAAATTCGTTATGACCCAGAATCAGTCGCTGGCGGCGGTGTATCAGTTCGGCGTCACCAGCCGGTGCACCGTTTGGCTGGACGGTACCAACGGCGGTCTGATGAGTCTGGGCGGCTCGCAAAATCAAAGCTATAATCTGATGGGCGGGGACGTAATCACCCTCCCCTCGGAATGGAAATCCCCCGATAAATACGCATACAAGCTCCAAGGCTGGTATGACGTGAAGAACAGCAAATATTATCTCCCCGGCGACGAGGTGACCGTTACCGAAAATATGGTCTTCTATGCCGACTGGGTAGCGGAAACCTACGATATCGGTCAGTTCAATTCCCAAACCGCCAACACGGTGAGCACCAACGAGTTTATCACCACACGGGTATTCGATTACGGACCGCTGTTCAACCTGCTGTCCACCCGTGCAAAAGTAAACGTATCCTCTGCAGGTCACACCGAGACTTGGCAGATGGTAACCGGCGGCAAGGTGCCTTATCAGGATCGGGATACGCTGAACTATATCTTCGTTGACTACGACGGCGGCGGTGACATCACCTACCCCAGCAACCGTGACGGCGCCAATACCAGCGGCGGCGTTTATGCAGGACTCTACTCCGATGAGCTGGCAGAGATTCTGTTCGGTACGGATAACGCCTTCCATCCGGCAACCGGAGAAGGCATTATCGGCAAAACCTACGTGGGCGAGGGCGATTATTTGCTGCAATACAGCAATGATCCCAATAGCGAATATTACGGATATTATTATTACAACGCTTCCTTGAATGCCGCTTCCTATAATCAAAGCGAGCAGCGATTCTACGTGTACGAATATCTGGAGCGTACCCGAGACTCGTCCAAGGTCAGCGGAAATGATAAGTATTCCGACTTCTTGCCCTTCAACTCCCCCTATGCCAACACCAATGGCAAGGATTTTATAACTTATACCTACGATGGTCTCAACGGCGAATATGCAGGTGTCAATCACATCCAGTATGATGCCAAGTACAATACCGATAACAACTCCACCAATTATATCTCTACCAACTACGGATTTGGTATGAGTATGGAGCTGAACTTCTATCTCTCCCACGTGCCGGGAACCAGAGATGGCAACGGTCAGTACGGTAACAAAGACCTGTACGGCAACGATATGCACTTCCATTTCGCCGGTGACGACGACCTTTGGGTTCTGCTGGACGGAGAATTGGTGCTGGACCTTGGCGGTATTCACGGCAGTGAGGCCGGCGATATCAACTTCTCCACCGGTGTGATTACGGTCAACGGAACACAGGTCGGCAATCTGTACGATGTTGCAGAGGGCGACCACACTTTGACTATTTACTATCTGGAGCGCGGTAGTTCCCAGTCCAACTGTGAAATCCGCTTTAATCTGGCGCCTCGCTTCAGTTTGAACATTCAGAAAGAGGACGTGCTGACCCAGGACGTTCTCAACGGTGCACAGTTCTCGGTTTACGACGATAAGGCGTGCACTATCCCCTCTACTTTGTGGGTAAGCAAGGATTCCCACGATGCAGGTGATCCTTCCACCAACGTATTCACCGTAGTAGACGGTGTGGCGAAGATGTGGGGCCTCGGCTCGGGCAGAACCTACTACATCCGGGAAACCAGACCGCCCGATGCAAAAGAGTACAGCTATGCAAACGGTATCATCTGCCTGACGCTGGATAAGCGAGGCATCGCTTCCTACACGGTGGAAATCATTCGGGAAACCGATGAGGATGGCAACATTATAGACGTTTCCCAAGGCTTTACCGTCCACGGATTCAAGATTGATGAGGACACCCAAGAGGCATTCATCATCGCCACCAATGCGAAGGAGTGGGTGAAGGAAACCACCACCGTACAAGCCTTCAAGATTTGGGAGGACGATAAGGATCACAGCGGCGAAGCCGTTACGGTTTACCTGACGGTGACCGATCCCGACGGTACGGTGCGAAGAATCCGCGAAATCGTGCTGAGTGAGGAAAACGATTGGCGCTATACTTGGACTAACCTGCCCAAGTATTTGGCTGATATGGTCACTCCCGTCCGGTACGGCGTGGAGGAGGCGTATCATTCCGGCTACTATTCCACTGTCACTAAGGTGGACGAGCTGGTCAGCACCACCATCACTTGGGCGGAGGCATTGACCTTCAAGCCCGGCGGTGTGTATCTGCTGAAAACCGCAAACGGTTGTCTGGCAACCGTTTCTGCCTCCGACGCAAAGCTGCGCTGGCTGGATGAGGAAAGCGCCCAAACCGATCCCACCGCCCTTTGGACGGCAACGGTGAGCGGCAATAACGTGAAGTTCACCAACGGTGTCGGACAGACGCTGAGCTTTAATTACAATAGTAACAGCAATAACCGTTACTTTTATGCAACCTCCGGCAGTGCCACTTATCAAACGCTGGTTCCGGTTAGTACGACTACGGGATTCCGATTCTACTGCACACGAAGTTCGCGAAATTACTATATCTCTACCACCCTCAATACCTCTACGGGTAGATTGAATACCAGCACCTATCAAAATTCCGGCTTGATCTTTACCCCCATGACGCAGGTTGTGGAAACCGTTACCGAAAAGATCGACGGATGGGGCTATCAGCTTACCAACATTCCGCTGGAAGTGGAAACGTCGGTGACGGTGAATAAGGCTTGGGACTTGGGTATGACGGGTACGGAAGATCTGTACATTCAAGCGCAGGTCACCATCAAGCTCCTTGCCAACGGTAAGGACACCGGCAGAACGGTGACCCTGAGTCTGAAGAACGGCTGGAAGGATACCTTCCGCGGTCTGCCTTATACCGATGAAGATGGCAACGTGATCGTATACACCGTAGAAGAAAGCTGGGAGACTGAAGATTGGCTCCCGGTCTACGGCGAGATGATCACAGTCAATACGGGCGGGGGGACCCCCACCTATGAAACAACCGTCACCAACACTTACCGTTGGGGATGGGGATACGAGCTGCCTTCCACGGGCGGGCTTGGACAAACACCTTGGCTTCTCGGCGGAGCAGTGATTCTGCTTTCGTCGGCAAGTGGATTCGCATTGAGGCGCAAGCGTGAAAGGAGGGATCGGTAGTCAACACCTCTGTATCGCGGTAAATTTTGCGCCGTGATCGAATCCGCTATATCAAAAATTTTTTTCAGAAAGGAAAAAGAAAAATGAAAAAACTGTTCACCCTTTTGATGGCAACCCTGATGATTCTGACACTGGCAGTTCCTGCATTTGCGACTGAGGCATCCGCAGTTGAAAAAGGTTCCATCACCATCAACAAGATCAGCGAAGAAAACGTCTACTCCATCTACAAGATTCTGCATCTGGAATCTTATAATAAGGAATCCGGCAAGTATTCCTACACCATCGAGCCCGGATGGGAAAACTTCTTCACATCCGACGATGCTGCAGCGTACGTTTCCGTATCCGATAACAAGTACGTAACTTGGGACGAAGGCAAAGATTCTGCCGCTGAAGTAGCCGCTTTTGCAAAGCTTGCACTGGCTTATGCGAAGGCAAACGACATTACTCCCGTGAAGTCCTCCGAAAATTCCGGTGAGTTTACTGTTACCATCGATCCCTCTACACAGAATACCTCCGGTAAGTTTACCGATCTGGAGCTGGGTTATTATCTGGTTGACTCTACCATGGGTGCACTCTGCGGCCTGACTACCACCAACCCCGATGCATCCATCAACGCTAAGAACGGCGCTCCTACCATTGATAAGCAGGTGAAGGAAGACTCCACCAGCCAGTGGGCAGAACAGAATTCTGCCGACATTGCTCAGACTGTTGAGTTCCGTGTAACCATTAACGTTCACGCAGGTGCAGAGAACTACGTTCTCCACGATGTGATGTCCGAGGGTCTTACCTTTGATAAGGTAACCACGGTTGAGCACGTGATTCCCGGTACTGAATCTTCTACCGATGTAGCAGTTGCCGGTACGGATTACACTATTGTAACCGATAGCGTTTCCGACGGATGCACCTTTGAAATCCAGTTCTCCGCAGCATTCTGCGAACACCTGAGCATGAATGATAAGGTTGTTGTATATTATCAGGCTATGCTGAACAAAAAAGCCGTGATCGCAGGCGAAGGCAATGACAACACCGCATGGCTGAGCTTCGGTGAAGACCATGAAACTGCAAAGGATTCTACCAAGACCTTCACCTATGGCTTCGACCTGGTAAAGACCGACTCTCAGAACGAACGGATTGACGGCGCAACCTTCAAGATTTACGATGCTGCTACCGGCGGCAACGAAGTTGCAGTAGTGCTGATGGACGACGGTGTGACCTATCGCCGTGCCCGTGCAGACGAGACCGGTGTGGAAATTCTGGTCAAGGACGGTAAAGTTCGTCTGGTAGGCTTCGACAACGGTACTTACTATCTGGAGGAGATTGCACCTCCCGTAGGTTACAACAAGCTGAGCACTCGTCAGGCGTTCACCATTTCCGATGGCAACCTGGATGCTGTATTCAACGACGGTATTTACTCCACCGGCTCCGGTGTACACGTTGTGAACAAGTCCGGTTCTATGCTGCCTGAGACCGGCGGTCTGGGTACCACCCTGTTCATCGTGATCGGCTCCGTTCTCGCCCTGGGCACCGGTGTTCTGCTGGTAACCAAGAAGAGAATGTCCAAGCTGGCTGACTAATCTTATTTTCACCAACCAACGATCGCTCACGGGGAAACCCGTGAGCGATCCGCTGAGTATAACCTTAGGGAGAGACTTATGAAAAAACGCAGATGGCCCACCATCACATTATTGGTTCTATTTTTCATAGGCCTGTCCGTGATGTTATATCCGTCTATCAGTGACTATTGGAACTCGCTGACCCAATCCGAAGCCATTGTAGACTACGAAAAGATGCTGGCAAGCATTTCCAAAGAAGATTACTCCCTCTATTATGAGGCGGCTGAGGAGTACAACACCAAACTGGCGGAGCTGAATTTTCCTCTGTTGGAGCACGAGAAGGCAGGAGATTACTACAAATTGCTGGATCTGGACGGCAACGGAATGATGGGCTACGTCACCATTGACAAGATCGGCATTGAACTGCCTCTGTACCACGGTACTTCCGATAAGGTGCTGAGCACAGCCATCGGTCACCTGGAGGGAACCTCCCTGCCGGTAGGCGGAGCGGGTACGCACGTGGTGGTGTCTGCACACCGCGGATTGCCAACTGCCAGATTGTTCACCGATCTGGACCGCTTGGAGGTGGGTGATACCTTTATAGTCACCGTACTGGATCGGGAGATCACCTATCAAGTGGATCAGATCCGCATCGTAGAGCCGAGTGATACCGCTCTCCTGTCTATTGAAGAAGGGAAGGAGTATTGCACGTTGCTCACCTGCACGCCCTACGGCATTAACACCCAGCGTCTGCTGGTGCGCGGGGTTCAGACCGACTCTATTGAGCAGAAGAACCTCTTCGTGCCCTCCGACGGCTATCAGATCGACACGATGATCGTGACTCCCTTGGTGGCACTGCCGATGCTGTTGGTGCTGATTCTGATCGTGTTCTTCAAGCCGGTGAAGAAGCCGCTGAATGTGGAAGAGATGATGAAAAATCAAGGCAAATGATTTGCCATAACGAAAAATGGACTCGATTAGTTCCGATGGAACCGATCGAGTCCATTTTTGTGATTTAGGAAGCAGGTTATTCCTGCCGCACATAGGTGAAGCTGTCGAAATCGGCGTGGAGATTGCATCCCGACAGATCCTGGCAAGCCATACCGATGAAGGTGCCGGTGTGGCCTTCGTGTCCGATGTCGAAATAGGCTTCATCGGACAGATTGGTGCCGTCCAAAATTCCGCCGATGGGGGTAAAGATCTCGCCATCCAAAGAGTAGGAGAAGGCGAGGGTCAGCCTGTGGATCTTCACTCGCAGCCAAAGAGTAGTGGCATCGCCTACGTTTACGCCGCCGCGGAGCGGCTCGTAGAAGCGCAGATTGTCCCGCACTTGGATGCGCAATTCGTTTCCGCCGTTGTCTGCGGCAGACAGATAGAGATAGAAGAAGTTGAAGGTATCGTAGAACACCGTCAGTCCCGCCATCTGCTGGAAATCGGTGGGGGCGAACTCCATCTTTACCGTTGCCGCGGCGTCAAAGGCGTCCAGCCGTCTTGCCACCAGCGATTGACGGTTCAGCGAGGTGATGGCCTCCTGTCCGTAGAGGCGGAGATAGCCGGGGCGATCGGTGAGCGAGCCCATCTCGGAGAGAGGCAGGCGCAGAGTCTTGAAGTGAGGGGGCAGGGTGGTGCAGTCGAATGTCTCCTCGTCGGGGATGGGGGGATAGGTCACCTCGGGCAAGTACGATTCGTAAGTGTCGGGAGGCAGAACGCCACCGTCTTTCAGCCGCAGCCAGCCGTCCTCGTTCCACACTACCTCGGCGATGCAGGTTTCCCGTCCCAGAATGCACCGCCGTTTGTCGGTGATGGGACGTCCGCAAAGGTAAGCAACGTAATGCCGTCCGTCGGGGGTGTCAATGAGCGAGCCGTGACCGGTGCGCTGTTGGATGGGTTCGGGACAGTCACGGGTGGCGATCACCGGCCGGCTGTCCGACTCATAAGGGCCGTACAGCGACCTCGAGCGTGCCAACTGCACGCCGTGGTGATACATCGTGCCGCCCTCGGCTACCATCAGATAGTAATAGCCGTCTTTTTTGTAGAGATGGGGGGCTTCGGTAGCGCCGAATCCGGTGCCCTTGTAGATGTTCACCGCCTTGCCGATGAGCTTCTTTTCCTCGGGGGAGTATTCTTGAATCATAATCCCCTCAAAGGCGTGATTCTCGGAGCGGTGATCCCAGCGCATATTCACTAAATACTTGCGCCCGTCGTCATCGTGAAAGAGGGAGGGATCGAAGCCGCTGGAGTTCAGATAAATCGGTTCCGACCACTCTCCGCGGATGTCGGTGGTGGTGACCAAATAATTGGGGGTATCCTTGTAAATGCCGTGAAAATTGCGCACCGAGGTGTAAATCAGATAGAACACACCGTCCGAGTAGGAGAGGCAGGGTGCCCACACGCCTCCCGAATTGGGTGCGCCCCGCAGATCCAGCTGAGAGACACGGCTAAGAGGCGAGGGAAGGGGTTCCCAGTGCACCAGATCCTTGGAATGATAGAGTTGAACGCCGCCGAACCACTGGAAGGTGGAGGTGGCAAGATAATAATCATCCTCTACCCGGATCAGACAGGGATCGGGATGGAATCCCCGCAGGACGGGGTTTTGACCTTGTAACATAACAGATCTCCTTTCGGTGATAAGGGGAGTGCCGATTGTGGACTCAGCCGCGCTTGAATACGGGCATATAGTCCAGCGGTGCGGAAACGGTGACCGTCTCGCCTTGACTTTCGATGAGCCTGCCGCTGTCCATAGCGATCCACTTGCCTGCGGGCAGATAGACGGTGCGCTCACGGGCGCCGTATTCGGTGACGGGAGCAACCAAGTAGTCCGATCCGAACATATACTGATCGGACAGCTCCCAAGCGGTGGCGTCCTCGGGAAATTCCAAGAACATAGCACGGATCATAGGCAGACCAACGGTTTCGCATTCCTTGGCGGTTTTGCGGATGTAGTCCTTCATTCCTTCTCGGATGCCCAGATATTTCACGAAAATCTCATAGTTCTCCTCGCCGTAGCTCCATAGCTCGTTGGGAGAGCCGGATGGACAGAAGCCGCCGCCGTGATCGGTGTTGCCCACCAGCGGAGGGAGTCCCGGCTGACGGTCGCCATGCATCCGCAAAACGGGAGTGAACACAGCCCACTGATACCAGCGCACGATCAGCTCCTTGAAAACGGGATCGTAGATGTTGCCACCCTCAAATCCACCGGTGTCGGAGATCCAGTAGGGGATGCCTGCGATCCCCATATTGATGCCGTTTGCGATCTGACGCTTCATCTGGGGGAAGGAGCAATCGATATCTCCCGACCAAACCAGCGCACCGTATTTGGGACTGCCTACCCACGCACAGCGCACCAGATTGAGGATGTCCTTGGTACCACTCTCTTGCAGACCTTCGTAGGCCATCTGCGAGAGCATTCTGGGGTAGATATTGCCGACCTGCAGGGCGTTGCCGATATGATAGCGGTAGAGATCCCGGTCATAGATGTAGAACTCAGGCTCTGCCACGTCCAGCCAGAACATATCGATGCCGTATTTGCCGTAGTTTTGTTTCAGTACTCCTGCGGCGAACTTTCTGCCCTCGGGATGGGTGGCATCGTACAGGTATTCGTAGCCGTAGAACTTAAATCCTACCGAAAATCCTCTGTCCGAGGTGATGAGATAGCCGTTGTCCTCGAATCCACGGTAATTTTTGCTGCGCTCGTCAATGGTAGGCCATACCGAGACCATCAGGCGTGTGCCGTAAGATTTCAGCTCGTCCACCATCGCCCGGGGATCGGGCCAGTATTCGGGATCGAAATCCCAGTCGCCCTGATAGTCCCAGTGGAAGAAATCAATGACGATGACGTCCAGCTGAATGCCGCGGCGGTGATATTCCCGTGCCACCGAGAGAAGCTCGTCTTGGGTACGGTAGCGGAGCTTGCACTGCCAAAGTCCCATCAGCGATTCCGGGAGCTCGGTGGCTCTGCCGGTGACTTCGGTGTATTTTTCCATGATCTCGGCAGGAGTATCTGCCGCACAGACCCAGTAGTCCACCTTTTTGGTGGTGTTCGACTTCCACTCGGTGATGTTTTCCGCAAAGGTAACGCTACCGTAGGCGGGATTGTTCCACAAAAAGCCGTAGCCACGGTTGGAAATGAAGAAGGGAACCGAAATCTGAGAATTGCGGTGAGCAAGCTCTAAATTGCATCCCTTCAGATCGTATTTGACGTTGCGGTACTGTCCCATACCGTGGATTTTCTCGCCGTCGAAGGCTCGGAAGCGAACGGTTGCCTCGAAATCGTCGGTGCCGAGAATGGGACGGTAACGTCTTGCGGTTTCCCGAATGTGACCGGGATAGCTCTCTTCCTCAAGCAAAAGCTGATTGTCCTTAGAAAAACAAACGTGAGAGCCGTACAAGGTGCAGCGCAGACCGCTGTTTTCGATATACGGGAAGCCCGATTCGGGAGCGAAAATATTGACGTCGGCAGAGAGGGCCGCCTCCAACGCCCAAGGCTCGTCGGGGATTTTGCCGAAGGGAACGGCAGTGACGCGCAGACCTCGGCCCCAAGCCTCCACGCGGACGGTTTCTTTGCCGTCAGAATAGGTGATGGAATTCGGTGTGTAGGTATACATTTGAATATCCTCACTTTCGTTATGATTCGGTGAAATTTACAGAATCTGAATGATATTTACCGAATGGGGCGCCAGCTCGATTTCCACAAACTGTTCCACCTCGCCCATGGGCAGAGTTTCGATGAACACTTCACTATGATCCACGTCATTGTAGGAGTCGGGGGAGCTGCCGCAGCAACGGTAGAGGGTGACGGCGGATGCCTTCTCCAGCGGAACGCGGATGGTCTGCGCTTCGGTGGGGTGTTTGTTGACGGCGGCAATGGCGATGCCATCCCGATCCGACCACTGGGTGGCCAGCAGATCAATGGTGTCTACTTCTACGGGACGGCGGTGCTTGTTGTTCACCGTCATCTTGGGGCTTTCATCCGTCCACAGATCAATGACAGTGTCGCCCAGATAGTTCACGTACAGATCGAAGACGTGATAGGTACTGCGGAGGACGATGCCGTCTTTGTGGCTGTAAATGCAGCCGCGGGGTTAAGGATGGGCGAGAAGTTTGCCATTCCCACGATGTCGCAGTTGCGGTTCATAGAGTTCAGGAAGCAGGCGGTAAAGACTGCATCTGCCATAGTATAGGTAGAATTGTCGTCGTTCTTATTACGCTGAGGGAGGTATTCGTCCTTGGATACAGCGATGGGTGCGGGAACGATGTGAGGGTGATGCCAAGCGCGGAGATTCCATTCGTCGAAGGCGATCTTGATCTTCTTTTCCAGATGCAGGGCGGTGAGGATTCCTCGTACGTCCTGTACCGAGCGGTCGATGTCACGGGTCATCGCCATGCAAGCGCCGTAATCTGCGGGAGTGTGTGCATCGCCCATAAAGTCCCAATACTGATGGATGGAGATCCAGTCCAGTAGGTATCCTGCTGTTTGCAGCAGATTGATGTTCCAGTTGATGTCGGGGAGTGCGGCGGCGGACAGCTGGGCGGCAGGGTCTACACGGCGGATCATTTTGGCCGATTCCCGTACCAGCTTGCCCCATTCCACCGCATCCTTGGCGCCGATCTCGTGACCGCCCCAGTTTTCGTTGCCGATGCTCCAATAGCGGACGTTGTGGGGCTGTTCGTAGCCGTTGGCGATGCGCCATTTGGCGAACTTGCCCTCGGTTTCCAGATTGCAGTATTCTACCCAATCGCTCATTTCCTCGGCGGTGCCGGTGCCTGCGTTGGTGCAGATATAGGGCTCGCAACCGATTTTACGGCAGAGCTTTACGTATTCGTCTGTGCCGAAGGTGTTGGGATCCTCCACACGCCACGCCTTGTCGAAGGTGGCCACACGGTCGGGACCCACGGCGTCCTTCCAATGGTAAGCGGACACGAAGCATCCGCCCGGCCAGCGCAGGATGGGAACGCGGATCTTGCGCATGGCTTCGAGGATATCACGGCGGAAGCCGTCCTCGTCGGAGAGGGGATTTTGGGGATCGAAAATGCCATCGTAAATCTGACGGTGGAAATGCTCGATGAACTGACCGTAGAGCATCGGGCTTCTGACGCCGATGACTCTGTCGGGATTGAGCTGAAGATTCATTTTCATAATAGCCTCCTCAATCAGCTGATTAGCTGAACAAAATTTGGTTCACAATGCTCTGAAGATATTCCTGTCTGCCGCTTCCGGGGAGCTTTGCATCGCCCAGCGATTCGGCATAAGCCGCCAGCTCGGCAAGGGTAGCCTCGCCGCTGACGATCTTAGCGCCAATGCCGCTCTGATAGCCGGCATAGCGTTCTGCCACGAAGGCGTCGATTCTGCCGTCCTCGATGATAGCGGCCGCCTTGATCAGCCCCAGCGCAAAGGTGTCCATACCCAAAATGTAGGCGTGGAAGAGATCTTCCATGGTGTAGCTGGGACGGCGGTTCTTGGAGTCGAAGTTGAAGCCGCCGGTGAGTCCGCCTGCCTTCAGCACCTCGTACATACACATTGTGGCTTCGTAAACGTTGAAGGGGAACTCGTCGGTATCCCAGCCAAGGAGCAGATCGCCCTGATTGGCGTCGATAGAGCCCAGCATCCCGTTGATGGCAGAGACTCTCAGCTCGTGCTGGAAGGTGTGACCTGCAAGAGTGGCGTGATTTGCTTCGATGTTCATCTTGAAATCCTTATCCAGACCGTACTGTCTGAGGAATCCGATGGCGGTAGCGGCATCAAAATCGTACTGATGCTTCATAGGCTCCTTGGGCTTGGGCTCGATGTAGAAATCGCCGGTAAAGCCGATGGAGCGACCGTAGTCCACAGCCATATGCATCAGCCGCGCGATGTTCTCCTGCTCGAACTTCATATCGGTGTTGAGGAGAGTTTCGTAGCCCTCACGGCCGCCCCAGAATACGTAGCCTCTGCCGCCCAGCTTGACGGTGAGCTCCAGCGCCTTCTTGATTTGTGCGGCGGCAAAGCAGAAGACCTCGGGAGAGTTGGTACTGCCTGCGCCGTTCATAAAGCGAGGGTTGGAGAATAGATTGGCAGTTCCCCACAGGCATTTGATGCCGGTTTCCTTCATCTTTACCAGCATATAATCGGTGATCTCGTCCAGACGGCGGTTGGTTTCCTTGATATCGTCGGCCTCGGGAACCAGGTCTACGTCGTGGAAGCAGAAATACTGCACGCCCAGCTTCTGCATAAACTCAAAGCCTGCATCTACCTTGGCTTTGGCGTGCTCCATCGTGCCTTTTTCTGCGCCGAAGGATTTGTCGGCGGTGTCTCTGCCGAACATATCGGTACCTGCGGCGCAGAGATTGTGCCACCAAGCCATTGCGAAGGGAAGATGCTCCTTCATAGGCTTACCGAGGATGATGCGATCGGCATCGTAATACTTGAATGCCAAGGGATTTTGGCTGTCCTTGCCCTCATAGGGAATGACGGGGATGGAAGTGAACATTTCTTTCATATGTGATACCTCAATTTCATAATAATCAGATTAATCAGTTAATTTGCAAAATTCAATTTCTTGCAGAACCATACCATATGCGCTGTCCGGAGGATTAGATTCAATCACTTCTCCGTTCCAGCCCTTGGCGAAATTGCCGGAATAGCAGATCCACATTTTTTCGCCGTCAAAAGATATAAACTTGGATGGGAAATTGACGAAATAGGCCTGTTCGCCAAAATCTTTCATATAGACAACCAGTTTCCACTCGCCGGTAAGGGATTCGCTTTCCAAAATGTACGTGTTCATTTTGGAAACAGTGGTTCTGCCGTCGGTAATTGCCATAAAATAGCGACGTTTGGCGGCATTATAGGTGATGGTCACGCATCCCATATTGTTTTGCCATTCCAGAAGCGGCTGAATTTTTGCAAAATCATGGGTCCAGATCGCCAGGCCTTTCTCATCCTTTCCGGCGTAGAACTCATACGCATGGGGATCGTTGATCGTTTCGGGAGAGGGGGTCACGCGGATCAGATATATCTGATCGCCTGTGATCCAGCTGTTGTGCGCAAAATTTTCTACTGCTACGGGATAAAATTTCAGATCAGAACCGTGTGCGACCAAATAAGCCTTACCATCGGGGGAGTGTTCCATATTTTGCCCGAAATCCACAAAATGAGGAGAACCGATTTTGACGGGATAGCCGCCAAGACCACATTCATCGAAGATGGAGCGGTCGGGGGAATGAGGACAATCCTCCCAGGTTTTACCAAAGTCGCGGGAAATACGGAATCCGACGAAGGGACCCAGATGAGGCCAGTTATAAACGTAGTTTCCGTAACGGGTAGTGGAATACGGACCGAGGCAGTAGGTGCCGTAATACCAGATGCCGTTATAAACCAACGAGCCGCAGGGATATCTGCCTGCATAAGGATGAGAGGATGCATAGTGATTTTCAAGTGCAGTGATCTTGAGATTTAATGGATCATCTCCCTCCAAAATCGCCTGACCGGTTGTGGAGGTGGTGTCAATCAAAAAATGTCCGTTTTCGGCGGTAAATCCGCAGATTTGAGAGGAGGAACACACTCTATCCGTTACGCCATCCGTAAAGGGTGAGTAGAGCTTGCCATCGCTTGCCCAAGACGGATAGAAGGTGTCCCCAACCGCATAATGACGGCTTTTTCCGGTAAAGCGAATGCCGCTGTATAACTCAGATTTTGCAAATGGACAATCTTTGGGCGGCTCAGATTGCCAGATAAAACTTTGAAAGCTCATATTGCATTCTCCTATGATGATTCATTAGTTTTGGTATTTAGTTTTTTGAATAATTCTTTCATTGCAGGGTAAATGGCTTTGAATTTCGCATATTGCCCATCGTAACGGGCGGTGATTGCAGGATCGGGAGTGATGACCTCTTTCACCTTCACGATGGCATCGGCGGCGTCCTTGGCAGTGGGATAGACGCCTGCGCCCACCATTGCCAGCATAGCGGCACCGTAGCCGGGACCTTGCTCGGTCATTGGAATGGTCAGGGTAAGATTCAAGACGTTTGCGAGGATCTTCTGCCACAGTGCTGATTTGGCACCGCCGCCGCAAAGACCGCTGGTGTCAATCTGGATCCCTTGGGCACGGGCGATCTCCAGACAGTCACGGATGGCAAAGGCAACGCCTTCCAGCACCGCCAGCACCATTTCCTCCCGCCGGGTGTCCATCCGAAGCCCCACAAAGGTGCCACGGGCGTCTGTATCGTTGATGGGACTGCGCTCGCCCATCAGATAGGGAAGGAAGAAGATGGAATTCTGCCCCAGCTGCTCCTCGGTGATCTTCGCCTGCTCGGCGGCATAGTCGTCGGTGCCGAGGATGTCCTCGCAGAACCACTTATTGCAGGAGGCGGCGGAGAGAATACAGCCCATCAGATGATACCCACCGTCGGCGTGACAGAAGGAGTGCAGGGCATTGTAGGGATCTACCGAGAAGGATTCGGAGGAGATGAAGATCGTCCCCGACGTGCCCAGCGAAATATTGCACTTGCCTTCGCCCACCGTACCCGTGCCGATAGCGGCGGCGGCGTTGTCGCCCGCACCTGCTACCACGAGGGTGCAATCAGATAGCCCCAACAGCTCTGCCACCGATGGGGTGAGTTTGCCTACTACCTGATGGCTTTCGTACAGCGTGGGCATCTGTTCCTCGCGGATGTGGCAGATTTTCAGCATTTCCTTGGACCAAGAGCGGTTTTCCACGTCCAAGAGCAGCATTCCCGATGCGTCGGAGTAGTCGGTGCAGTGAACACCGGTCAGCCGATAGTTGATGTAGTCCTTGGGAAGCATAATTTTGCTGATCTTTGCGAAGTGTTCGGGCTCGACCTCTTGCATCCACAAGAGCTTGGGGGCGGTAAAGCCTGCGAAGGCGATGTTGGCGGTGTGAGCAGACAGCGTTTCTTTGCCGATCTCGCTGTTCAGCCACGCGGTTTCCCGGTCGGTGCGCCCATCGTTCCACAAGATGGCAGGGCGGATCACCCGATCCGCATGATCCAGCGCCACCAGACCGTGCATCTGCCCGCCAAGGCCGATGGCTGCAATTTCTGCGGGGTTAATACCGCAGATCAGTTCACGAGTGCCCGAGACGAAGGCATCCCACCAATCCTCGGGGCTTTGCTCGCTCCATCCGGGAGCGGGGAAGGAAACGGGATAGCTGCGGGTCACCGTTTTTACGATGGTGCCGCTCTCGTCCAGGAGCAGGAGCTTGAGTGCCGACGTTCCCAGATCGGCTCCAATGAAATAGTTCATACGACCTCCCATGTCTTTTTTATCAGTATACAACATTATACTTGACATTTCTCGCAATTTACGGTAGAATAAATAGACAATATTTGACTTTTGGAGCAAAAATGTTTTATCAGTACAATCATTTGGGATCTCCCGATTATCTGAAGATCGAACAAAACAGCAATTTCAGCTTTCCGCCTCATTTGCACCAATGCTACGAGGTGATCGCCATCTTGGAGGGCGAGATGCGGGTGACGGTGGACGGCAAGTCCTTCCTGCTCAAAGAGCGGGATGCACTGCTGATTTTCCCCAATCAGATTCACTCACTGGAGTCGGAGTGCAGCCGCCATATCCTTTGCATTTTTACTCCCAGACTGGTGCAGGCATACCACACCAAGGTGGTGGATCAGATTCCCGAGAGCAACAAGTTCCGTCCCGATCCCTACTTGCTGGGGGCACTGGATGGGCTGGAAGGCGCATCCTCCATCGAGAAAAAGGGGATTTTGTACTCCCTTTGCGGTCAGTTTGACAAGGGAGCGAGGTACGAGCCCAAGCCCACCGATCGCCGCAGTCTGCTCTATCAGATTTTCGCCTTCGTGGAGGAGAAGTACGGCGAGGATTGCTCGCTGGCGGCACTCTCCCGTGAGCTTGGCTACGATTACTCCTATCTGTCTCGCTTTTTCAAGCGGATCGTGGGGATTTCCTTCAATACCTACGTGAACCACTACCGTCTCAGCCACGCCTGCTATCTGATGGAGAACTCCACGGCGTCCATCGTGCAGTGCGCCTATGAAAGCGGATACACCTCTCTGCGCAGCTTCAACCGCAACTTTAAGGAGCAGTTTGGGGTGACCCCCGCAAAATATCGACGGGATCATAAAAACCGTTGAATATTACAATTTTGCAAGAAAATGTTTCAAGAACCCTTCGCTTTCATTGACAGACTATCAGAAGTATGGTAGAATAATATTACAAACAAATAACGATTTGAAAGGAAACATGATTATGAACAATTTGTTTGATTTGACCGGCAAGGTTGCGCTGGTTACCGGTGCTTCTTCCGGTCTGGGCGTGCAGTTTGCAAAGGCTTTGGCACGTCAGGGCGCTGACATCGCTATCTGCGCACGCAGAATGGAAAAGCTGGAGGCTGTAAAGGCTGAAATCGAGGCGCTGGGCGTAAAGTGCTTCGCATACAAGTGCGACGTGCTGGACAATGCACAGATCAAGGAAATGGTTGCAGCTGTGGAGGCTCACTACGGCAAAATCGACATCCTTGTCAACAACGCAGGCGTTGGCAGTGCATCTGCCGCAGAGGCTACTCCCGACGAGGAATGGAACTACGTGGTAGGCGTAAACCTGAGCTCCGTATTCTACGTAGCCCGTGAGGTTGGCAACGTCATGCTGAAGAACGGCTACGGCAAGATCATCAACATCGGCTCTCTCCACTCCGAGGTTGTTATGCCCAACACCTGCTGGCCCGTAGGCGCATATGCCGCTTCCAAGGGCGGCGTAAAGATGCTCACCAAGGCTCTGGCTGTAGAATGGGCGAAGAAGGGCATCACCGTAAACACCATCGGCCCTGCTTACTTCAGCAGCGAAATGACCGGTGCGATTCTGGATACTGGCGCATTTGACAGCGTTGCGGCTACCTACTGCCCTATGGCAAGAGCAGGCAAGCCCGGCGAGCTGGACGGCGCTCTGATCTACTTCGCATCCGACGCTTCCTCCTACACCACCGGCCAGTATCTGGCAGTAGACGGCGGCTGGACTGCAGTTTAATCCAAGAACCAACAAAAACGACCGATTTTCGGCCGTTTTTTGTTTTGGCGGCGGGGCAAAATTGTAAAAAGCGATTTCCACACGGGGATTCTATGGGAAGAAATGCAAAAGATGTTGTGGGCCAATTGACAG
>JAFTMF010000117.1 GCA_017452565.1 Clostridia bacterium | reverse complement strand
TCATAGTTTCCATCCCTTTTTCTTTCCAAGGCATACTCGCTCTCCTTTGAACTTTTTTGCCTTTATTTTACCACGGATTTGTAAACTATGTCCTTACACACTTTGTAAACTATCTTACTACACTAAACACTGTGTTCGCCCGACACGTTCCGTTGGGCAGATCAAACGGGCGAACGCAGTAGTAGCGAAGCTACTGCAATGCCCCTATGGGTGCGGCGTCAGCTATCAGACAACTCTTTCGCAATCCGGCCTTCGCGTAGCAGAGATTCCAGCTTCTCCGCATCGTTTGCTCGGATTGCATCGGCGTATGCCTGCAGATTTTTGGCTACCAGCTCGATTTCATCGGCGAGGTAGTCACCGTTTTCCAAAAACAGCTCGGTCCACATCTTCTCGTTGAGCCACGCCACACGGGTGAGGTCACGGAAAGAGCCTGCGGAGTAGCCCTTATGGCTTTGCGCCGAGGGGGACTTGATGTAGGCGTTGGACACCACGTGGGCAAGCTGTGAGGTGTAGGCGATCATACGGTCGTGATTTTCCGCATTAGTGACGGCAATCTTCTTCAGCCCCAAGGGAGCCAGCAGCTGCTTTGTCCGATCCAAGAGGGCGATATCGTCGAATACCGGCGGCACGAGGATCATCGAAGCGTTATTGAACATCGTGGCACGAGAGTATTTGTAGCCCGAAAAATGGGTGCCCGCCATGGGATGTCCGCCCACGAAGGTGAATCCGTGCTTCTTTGCAAGGGCAAAGCCTACCTCGCAGATCTTGCGTTTCGTACCGCAGGCATCGGTAACGATACCGTTTTTATTAAAATAAGGCGCATTGTCCTTCAAATATTCAATAGATGCGTCGGGATAGAGGGAAACGTGCACGATGTCGCACAACGGGAGCGTCTTCTCGTCCAGCACTCCGTCTGCCGTTCCCGACAGAATGGCGTAATCTACGGTGGTGCGGGTACGGTTGCAAACGTAAACCTCCCAGCCCGCCGCCTTATAAGCTTTCGCAAGGGACCCGCCAATGAGTCCCAATCCAACAATTCCGACTTTCATTTTATCTTGGAGGACTTTTTGAAAAAAGTCCTCCAAACCTCCCAAAAACTTTTTATAAGCAAAATTGCTATGCAATTTTGCGGGGGTATTATACTTGTTTTGTGTAGCCGACAAGAATTTGTCGGCTTTTATAGAAGTTCTTTGCGTCGATCAGAGTTTGCCAAAGGCAAACTCCACGTAATTCAGCTTTGCTGAATTACAAGTCTTCTCAAGAAAGCGACTGGGGTGTGGGGCGACGCCCCACATTATAATGCCGTTCTGACCGTTGCCACTGCTTTGGCAATTTCGGCGAACTGATCGGGGGTTACCGACTGAGCGCCGTCGCAGAGGGCGTGCATAGGATCGTTGTGCACCTCGATCATCAGACCGTCGGCGCCCGAAGCGGCGGCAGCCAGTGCCATGGGGCGCACCAATCTTGCCGCGCCGGTGGCGTGGGAGGGGTCAACTACCACGGGCAGGTGGGAGAGCTCTTTCAAGAGCGGAACGGCGGCAAGGTCCAGCACGTTGCGGGTGTAGGGATCGAAACTGCGGATGCCGCGCTCGCAGAGGATCACTTGCTCGTTGCCGCCTGCCATAATATACTCGGCACTCATTAGCATCTCCTTCAGAGTTGCGGACATACCGCGTTTCAGCAGGATGGGCTTGTCGCATTTGCCCAACTGCTTGAGCAGCTCAAAATTCTGCATATTCCGTGCGCCTACCTGAATCACGTCCACGTCAGCGAAGAGATCCAGATGGGAGATAGACATAATCTCGGTGACGATGGGCAGACCGGTTGCCGCCTTTGCTTTCAAGAGCAGCTCGATGCCCTCGGCGCCCATACCTTGGAAATCGTAGGGGGAAGTGCGGGGCTTGAATGCGCCGCCCCGGAGGAAGGTTGCGCCGGCAGCCTTGACAGCAGCTGCGATGGTGCAGATCTGCTCCTCGCTCTCCACCGAGCAAGGGCCGGCAATCAGTCCGAAGTTGCCACCGCCAATTTTTGCGTCCTTGGCGGTCACAACGGTGTCGTCGGGATGGAACTTGCGGTTGGCGCTCTTAAAAGGCTCGGAAATGCGGGTCACCTGATCTACGATCTCCAAACCGGCGAGCAGATCCATATCGATCTTGGAGGTGTCGCCCACCAAACCCAGTACGGTTTTATATGCACCCTCGGATACGTGAACGGTAAGTCCCTGCGCCGAGAGCCATTTGATGAGATTTTCTTTTTGTGCGGCGGTAGTTCCGCCTTTCAGTACAGCAATCATGAAAAATAACCTCTTTTCATTGGGAATAGAATAGATAGGAAATAAAAAAACCGCAGGCTTGCTGCGGAAAACTGTATCAATACGGGTACAATTGTTTTGGGCAGCACAAATCGCTTTTATTTCTGACCGAAATAAAAGTACGCAAAATAGTATGCTGCAAAAAATACGGTGTTCATTCTGATTTCCTTCTTTATTCGTAATTTGTACCAATATGCTTTATTTTAGCACAGCGAGGGGGCATTGTCAAGCGTTTTGTAAAAAAATGCACTCTTTCTTGAAAAAATATGCCCTTCCCAAACTCATTTCAATGGATATTGTTGATAATATTTCTAAAAGTTTTCGTTTTCTTATTGATTTCTTCAAATTTATGCGATATAATGATTGTACACTATAAAAAGCGGCGGGATAACGCCGTCTGATCGACTATTTTTCATGGAGGAACGATTATGTCCGGGAAATCCAATAACGTATATAAGCCTAAAATGGCAGCTTTCCTGATCGCAACGATTATGCTGGTACTGGTGATGGTTGTGATCGTACTGTCTACCATTCTGATTCTTTCTGCCGGTGTCAAGGGGACAACCACTACTACCACGGCGTCTTCCTACACGCCCACCTGGACCACCACCCCGGCAACCACTACCACGCCTGCTCCCGTGGTAACCACCACTCCTTCTGTTACCACTACGAAAAAGCCCGATGTGCCCGATACGCCCATCATTCCCGGTGCAGATACCGTGGTAATGGAAAAATCTCAGGCAGGTCTCGGCTCGCTGGTACTCATTGATAATCAGCACTTCTACACCAAGGAAGGCTTAATCCGCCATCCTTCTCTCAACGCATCTACTGCTTCCAAACTGGGATTTGGCGCACTTTCCGGCAATACCGGTCATTATAAGCTCCGTCAGGGCAATCTGTATTTGGATTTGGATGCCCGCGGAGCATTCAATCAGATGATGGCTGATTTGGCGGCCATCTCTTCCGGAGACGTGCAGGTGAGAAACGCCTACTATTACAGTGCTGATCTCACTGCGATCACCGATCAGGATTCGCTGGAAACAGTAGAGCATTCCACCGGCAGAGTCGTGGATCTGGAAATTAATCAGGACGGCAAGATTTATCCCCTGAATCATCCCAGTCTGAAAGCTACCTTCTACGATTGGATTGTGGAAAACTGCTGGAAGTACGGCTTTATCCACCTGAGAGATACATCCAAGTATTCCACCTTCCGTTACATCGGCGTTCCCCACGCGGCGGCCCTCCATAAGGATGCGCAGATGAATTTCTCCACCTACCTCACCGTTGTGACTGCATACAACTTTGACAATCGGATGAAGGTGACCGACGCCAATGGCGCAGAGTGGTGGATCTACTACGTGAAGGCTGAGAGCGACGTAGTGAACATCCCCGTACTGGGCGACGAGTCTGTATATCAGATCTCGGGCGACAACCAAGGCGGATTTATCGTTGCCATTGATTCTTCTAAGTTCGCAAAATAAGCCAACAAGTATATAAATTCTCCTCTGCCTTCGGTGGAGGAGAATTTTTCATTGGTCCCCCAAATAAACCCCCGGTTCTACCGGGGGAGCGATAAACCGCTTTAGTAAAAATAAAACGGGCGAGCTGAAAGCAAGCCCGAAAGAAAGAATATTGCAAAAAATTAAACCTCCTCGTATAATGAACATGGTTTG
>JAFTMF010000116.1 GCA_017452565.1 Clostridia bacterium | reverse complement strand
CTCCAAGAACTTTTATAAAAGCCCGACGAATCCTCGTCGGGCGGGATATATCATTTACATAACCCGAGGTCAATATGGATATTACCGAACTTCGCAACGATATTAACGCCATCGACGAGGAGATCTGTAAGCTCTTCGTAAAGCGTATGAATACGGCGGTGGGCATTGCCGAATACAAGAAAACCCACAATCTCCCCGTGCTGGACGCCTCCCGTGAGCGTGCGGTTCTGCAAAAGGTGTCCAATCTCACCGGCGAGCAGTTCGAGGCTTACGCCCGCACTCTCTATCAGACTCTGATGGACGTTTCCAAGGCCTATCAGAACGAGGTCATCGGCGACGAGACACCTCTCTCTCAGCGCATTGCCAAGCTGGCAAGCGGAACGCCAAAAGTATTCCCTAAGCGAGCTACCGTTTCCTGTCAGGGATGCGAGGGCGCCTACTCCCAAGCCGCCGCTGAAAAGCTCTTCCGCGCTCCCGAGATCGTCTACCACGGCGATTGGGACGGCGTGTTCCGTGCCGTGGCAAACGGCATGACCGAATACGGCATCCTGCCTGTGGAAAACTCCACCGCAGGATCGGTAAACCGCATCTACGATCTGCTGGCCAAGCACAACGTTTCCATCGTTCGCTCGGTACGGGTGAAGGTGGATCACAATCTCCTTGCCCTTCCCGGCACCAAAATCGAGGATGTTCGGGAGATCTACTCCCACGAGCAGGCGATCCAGCAATGCAGCGAGCTACTGACATCACTGGGCAATGCCCACGCCATCGCCTGCCCCAACACCGCCGTTGCGGCGAAAATGGTAGCCGAGGGCGTCGATCCCACCAAAGCAGCGCTGTCCAGCCGCCTTTGCGCCCGCCTCTACGGGCTGGAGCCTCTCATTGAGGGCGCACAGAACAGCGATGCCAACTACACCCGATTCATTTGCATCGCCAAAGAGCCCGAAATCTACGCCGGCGCCGACCGCACCAGCTTAATGCTGGAGCTGCCTCACCAGCCCGGCTCACTCTTCCGCATTCTCTCCCTGCTCAACGCCGTGGGAGCAAACCTCACCAAGCTGGAGAGCCGTCCCATCCCCGGCAGAGATTTTGAAGTGATGTTCTACTTCGACATCGAGGAATCGGTCCATTCCCCCGAGTTCTCCCGTATGCTCTGTCAACTGGAGCAATCCTGCGAGAAGTTCAGATATTTGGGAACGTATTCGGAAGTGATTTGAGGGATACGCCAAGGGGACTATTGAAAAAGTCCCCTTGGAACCCCCAAAACTTTGATAAAAGCCCGACAAATTCTTGTCGGGCAAGCGTATACACACCCCGCGCGGAAAGTATTTTCCGCGCTTAACAGAAGTTTTTGAAGTCCGGAAACTTTTTTCAAAGAAGTTTTGGAGTTGCCTTATAAAGGCAACTCCGGCAATTCGGCAAAGCCGAATTGCATTGGTGAAGTTTGGGGCAAAGCCCCAAGAAAGCGTAACTTTATGACATACGGATTACTGGGTGAGAAGCTGTCTCACAGCTTTTCACCGCAAATACACCGTGAGCTGGGCAATCCTGCCTACACGCTCACCGAGCTGCCTCCCGAGGCAGTGGAAGAATTCTTTTGCAAGCGGGAGTTTACCGCCATCAATGTCACGATTCCCTACAAAAAGAATGCGCTGGCCGCTTGTGACCGCATTTCTCCCCGTGCCGAGGCTATCGGCAGTGTCAACACGGTGGTAAAGCAGGCAGACGGCAGCATTTCGGGCTATAATACCGACGCTTACGGCTTCGAATATATGCTGAAAAAGGGCAAAATCGACCCCAAGGGCGAGAAATGTCTCGTTCTTGGCAGCGGCGGATCGTCGGTAATGGCGCAGTACGTCCTTCGACAGCTGGGCGCGCGGGAAGTGATCGTCATCTCCCGTGGGGGCGAGAACAATTACGAGAATCTCCACCTTCACGTCGATGCGGGAGTGATCGTCAATACCACTCCCGTGGGAATGTACCCTAAAAACGGCACCTCCCCCGTGGATTTGACAAAGTTTCCTGCGCTCAAGGGCGTGGCAGATCTGATCTACAACCCTGCCCTCACCAAGCTCCTACTGGATGCAGAACGGCTGGGGATCCCCCACGTGGGCGGACTATCTATGTTGGTAGCGCAAGCAAAGCTGGCGCATCTTCTCTTCTTCGGCAAGGCGGTGAGCGACGAGATCGCCGTCGCCTGCCCCGACAAGGACATTGACGCCATCACACACGCCATCGAGGTGGAAACCAAGAATATCCTCCTCATCGGAATGCCCTCCTGCGGAAAATCCACGGTAGGGCGCATCCTCGCCGAGGAAACCGGACGTCCGCTCATCGACACCGATGCTCTGATCGTGGAGCGTGCGGGCAAATCCATCCCCGAAATCTTCGCCGAGGAGGGCGAGGAAGCCTTCCGCGCGCTGGAAACGGCGGTTGCCGCCGATCTTTGCAAGGGTGCGGGACAGATCATCGCCACCGGCGGCGGCATCGTCACCCGTGAGCGCAACCACGATCTGATCCGTCAGAACAGCATCGTCATCTTCATCAACCGTCCGCTGGAGCAGCTCTCTACCCAAGGGCGTCCACTCTCCCAGCAGAACAGGCTCTCCGATCTGCTGAAGGCACGGCTTCCCCTTTACCTAAAGCTCTGCGACTATGAGATTTCGTTCCGCAATTCCCCCCAAGTGGCAAGAGATATTTTGCGGATTATCAAAGAAAAATTCAATTAATCGGAGGAAATATGAAACTGCTGATTATTAACGGCCCCAATCTGAATCTGCTGGGCCTTCGCGAGCCCGCTATCTACGGATCCCAAAACTATGCCACCCTCTGCGAGAATCTGCAAAAGTGGGCAAAGGAGCTGGGACACGAGATCGAGCTCTTCCAATCCAATCACGAGGGCGTGATCGTAGACAAGATCCAAGCGGCTTACGGCAACTTTGAGGGCATCGTCATCAATCCCGCCGCCTACACCCACACCAGTGTGGCGATTTTGGATGCGCTGAAGGCGGTTGCCATCCCTACCGTGGAAGTGCATCTCTCCGACATCTCTCAACGTGAGGCCTTCCGTCAGTTCTCCTTTGTATCGCTGGTGGCGAAAAAGACTATCTGCGGAAAAGGATTCGACGGCTACCGCGAGGCGATGGAATGGTTTGCCGAAGGCGGGCAATAACGATTGAAAACGCAAAAACACCGAGT
Source organism: Clostridia bacterium (assembly GCA_017452565.1). Taxonomy (GTDB): domain Bacteria; phylum Bacillota; class Clostridia; order Oscillospirales; family CAG-272; genus CAKSQF01. Next base: position 590 of record JAFTMF010000116.1, on the reverse strand, counting down.
TCATCTCGGTGTTTTTTCTGTTTCGACTCCTGCAACAGACATATTTCCCGCCACTCATCACATATAATGAAGTCAGCAAGGACAGGGAGGGGACAAAATGGAGCAGGTTGTTTACGCCGACGTCTATCTCGCCATCAATTTCACAATGGACTATCTGGCGCTCTACCTCACTGCCCGAGGGATGAGGCATCCGATTCGTCCCCTTCGGCTGGGCATTGCCGCCGCATTTGGGGCAGGTTATGCGCTGGCAGCCCTTCTCCTCCCCGATGGCAACACACTATCCACCTTCACGTCGCTGGCGATCCCCTTTTTGCTGGTGCTCATCGCCTTCGGCTTTATCGGATGGCGGGAAATCCTGCGCACGCTGGCGGCATTTTGGGCGATTTCCTTTCTGTTGGGCGGGGCTGCCACGGCGGTGAGCTATTTGGTGGCACGCTGGGCAGAGAAGGAGGCAGTGATCGGAGGGCAGGTGGAAACCCTCCCGGCTGATTTGCCCTTTTGGGGGATTCTCCTCTTAGGGCTGGTTGTGGGAGCGATTGTCAGCTTTCTCCTTCGATTGCGGAGCAAGCTCCCCCGCACCGTCACGGTGG
>JAFTMF010000115.1 GCA_017452565.1 Clostridia bacterium | reverse complement strand
GCCAACGTTCCTGCCATAAGCAACAGCGCACAGAGCATTGCAATCTTTCTTGTCATAGTTCCTCCACTTGATCGCGCACGAGATTTGTGAAACTCCACCAATTCCGAACAAAATCTTTTCGTATTGTCTGTACACATCATACCACATTCATATGGGTTTGTCAAGTTCAAAAAGCCGCCGGAAAGGATTCTTTCCGGCGGCTTGAAGATAGCAGTTATTGAGGGATCAAGGTAATCGTATTGATATTGAAACTACCGCCGGCGATGTTCAGCCGAAGCTGATGAACGCCTTCCGGCAGATTCAGCGTCAGGCGACCGTCGGACTTCGACCATCTTTGCCAATCGCCCGTTTTGGTGGTATTGCGGAAGCTGCCAACGTTTTTGCCATCCAGCAGGAAATTGATAGTGCCGCTGCCGTCGTTGCTGGCAATACGAAGTTCCACTTTGTATTTACCGCTCTCCTTGACGTCGATGACGTAGACCAGCCACTGGCCACCGTAGGTGTTGGTGGTGTTGTATGTGCCGTTCTTATCTTTGCACTCTTCCATACCAATCTCGCTGCTCTTCCAAGTGCTGTCGATGGAGAGGAATACGGTCTTCTGATCTGCACTGATCTCGATAGCGGGCTTCTCGGTGGCTCTGTCGGCTGCATTGGTCTTCATCACCAGCTCCAACACTCGCTTCACGTGGGATTCAATGGCCTCACGGCTGAGGATGCCGCTCTTGTATGCACCAATGAGTCCTGCTTCATCGCCCGATTTCATCTTCAGGCTCTGACCTGCCAGAAGCTCCTTATATTGAACACTGTCATTCCACCAGTCGGAGGAAACGACGCCGTGATAGCCCCATTCACCTTGCAGGATATTGGTGAGCAAAGAGTAATTTTCAGCAGTTTCCACTCCGTTGACTTTGTTATAAGAAGACATAATCGACCAAGGATTAGCGGTCTTCACTGCAATCTCAAAGGGACGGAGATAGATTTCTCTCAGCGCACGCTCGGAAACACGGCTGTCAGAGTAGCTTCGGTTGGTCTCCTTTTCGTTGCAGACGAAGTGCTTGATCATTACACCAATGCCCTCTCCCTGCACACCGTTAATCAGTGCGGCCGCCATCGTACCCGACAGATAGGGGTCTTCGGAGTAATATTCAAAGTTTCGCCCGCAAAGGGGATTGCGGTGGATATTCACACCGGGTGCCAGCCAGATGTCCACGTTGTACTTGGTGGCCTCAGCGGCAATTTCCTTGCCCACTGCGCCCATCAATTCGGTATTCCATGTGCAAGCCATCAGAGTCTGCACAGGCCATGCGGTGGTGTTCATGGTAAGACGCACACCTGCAGGACCGTCCGCGGTTTCGGCAGATGGGATGCCGTATTCGAACAGGCCGCCGATGGTTCCGGTACCGCTGGGCACGTTTTCGCCGTGTCCGTGAAGGAGATAGACCATTTGCTCTACGGTAAGCTGATCAATGAAAGCATCCATCAACGTGGGATCAGCCAACAACTGCTCAAAGGTGATCTTCTCTTGGGCAGATGCCCCAGTGGGAGCTGCAGATTGGGAGGTCGCTACAGAAGAAGCAGAAACCTGTACCTTTTCCAGAGTGAAGTAGTCTAAATTGCCCATTCGCTCTATGACGGTGAAGGTAAGGGTATTTTTGCCTTGGGCAAGCGCGATCACGCCTGCATCCACATCAATAAAATTGAACCACTGATTCCCGTCAACAGCAGTACCGGCGAGCACATAAGAAAAGCGACTTTGCAGTGCGCCGTTGACCGATGCGGTAGCGGTATTGACAGAGGTTCCGTCACCGTTGGCAAGGCGCATCACAATGCGATAATCGCCTGCCTCTTCCACGTTCAGCTCGTAGGAAATGTAATTGCCTGCAGAATGAAGATTCTTAATCGATAATTTGCCAAGATCGGGACCTGAGAAAATCTCCTCAATATCCACTTCGGCAGATTTATCTACAAAGGATTCGCCTTCAATTATGAAAACGCCGTCAGGCTTGATCACGCCTACTTGATCGTAATCCTGCTCATCCTTGGGAACATATGCGCCTTCGCCCTGTTCCAAGGTAATATAGTCAAGAATTCCTTGAAACTTATCACCGCAGGTAAATTCTACGCGGATGAAGTTAAGCCCCTTTTGCAGCTGAATCGTTACAGTGGGAGTATCATTGATCGTCCACAGTCCGCCGGTGCTGTTCAGCGGAAGCGCTACGCCTGACACAACGACATCGTTGACGAAGAAACGAACCGCCTTTTCGATCTTTCCGTTGGGATTGCCAATTCCCAGCGCAATGCGCCAGTTCCCTGATTCGGGCGCTTCTACTGCAAAAGTAACGTAACGATTGCCTTCGGTGGAGGTGAGCATCCGTATGCCGCAATGGGAGGCGTTACCGTTGAAGATCAGTTCAGCGTGGCAATGTTTTGCGTAGTAGTCCTCGGCTTCAATCTTGATAAGATCTGTTCCGATGGGAATACCGATATTGGAATTATTGAAGATATTTTCGTAAGTGCCGTCGGCAAGCAAGCGCTTTTCCAGCAACTTTGCAGTCAACTGTTCGGTGAGCTGTTCCACCACTACCGTCTCTGCGACGGTATAGGTATAGCGCACGCCAGCTTCACCTGCATTCCGGATGGAATTGCCAAGGTAGAAGTGATAGTCGCCCGCTTCCATCACATATGCGGATTTCTGTACCTTGCCGGTATCGTCGTAGGAGGAAAGATCGGCAATAGCAAATCGCAGGGACAGCGTTTCGGATGCGCCGGGAGCGAGAGTGGAGGTCTTACCAAAGGCGCAGAGCTCCTTGGCAGGCTTGCCCAGCTTGCCTTGCGGTGCGGAGAAGTAGAGCTGGACAACATCCTTGCCGCTGTACTCGCCTGTGTTTTTTACGGTCACCGAGACGGTCATTTCACCGTCCTTTTCGGTGAAGGTGAGATCGGAATATTCGAAGGTAGTATAGGACAGTCCGAAGCCAAACTCGAAGTTGACTTTGCTGTAGGTGGGATCGAAGGTTTCGAAGTAGCGATAGCCTACGAATATGTCCTCGGTGTAGTTGACGTAGTCCTTGCTTTCGTGGAAGCCTGCGGAGGTGGGATAATCATCGTAACTCTTTGCAAAGGTGTCGGAGAGCTTGCCGCTGGGAGTGACGTCGCCTACCAAAATATCGGCAATGGCGTCACCGCCGTCCTGACCGGGCTGCCAAGCCAGCAGGATAGACTTGATTTCGGGATAGGACAACAGTTTCGTGGTATCCACGATGCCGCCTACGTTGAGGATGACCACGATATCCTCAAATCCTGCGAAGATGAGATTCTCGATGGTTTTGATCTCGCCATCGGAGAGATAGTAGTCACCGGAAGCTGCAGAGCGGTCCCAGCCCTCGCCGGAATTACGGGAGATGACGTAGATTGCAGTATCAGATGCCTTAGCTGCATTTTGCATCATCTGCACCGTGGGCGTATAGGAGCTGTTGGTCTTGTATCTCTTGGCAAGGGTGGAGTAGATTGCAATCTTCTCCTCGTCTGCCTTCTTTTCCATTCCTTCCAGCACACCTACGATATGCTCTGTGGTGACGTCGCCCGATCCGGTGCCGCCTTTGACCAAGTCGATTTGCCCTTGTCCGAAGAGCGCTACCGTAGAGCCTTTTTTCAGAGGCAGAACTTTGTCCTCGTTTTTCAGAAGCACCATTCCCTCGGCTGCCGCTTGTCTGGGAAGCAGAGATTTTACTTCGGGAGCAGGCTCCGTCTTGGGAGGCGTATTCTCCTCGGACTTTTGAGTGGTTACTGCAGAAGTTGTCGCCGTAGTAGTAGTGGTTCCCCCATCGCTTTTTTGACAGGAAGAAACGGTACCTGCTACCATCGATAGCAAAAGTAATGACGCTACGATTTTCGTAATGCATTTGTTACACTTCATAATACTGTCCTTTCTAAAAACACATTCGTTTTGTGTAGTATTGTCAATATTATACTATCGCTCTGACAAATTGTCAACATATTTCACAAAAATGATTGCAATAGCAGTCCCTCAAGACAAAAAAGGGTCTGACTCAAAATTGAGTCAGACCCTTTGGGAGGTTATGCTCTTCTCTTTTTGAGAACGATCAATGCAGCGATCGTTCCACAGCCCAAGGCGATGCAACCGATTACGATACCAATGATCAATCCCATAGGAACATCGTCCTCGGGAGCTTCCGAATAGGGATCGTCGGGTTGATCGGGATCGTCGGAATCGTCGGGCTTGTTGGGAGTGCCGGGTTCGTCGGAGCCGCCTGCATTCAGCACGTACGCACAAGTATCACACTTGCCATCCTTGTCGCTGTCTGCGTGCTCACCGGACTGAGCACGTTCACCACAGGCGCATTCCTTCCAGTGACCGTCCTTGTCGGTCTTCCAAGCGCCGGAATGATCGTGTTCGCCAAGGTCTCCGTACTCGCCACTGCAGGATGCACAGACCGCCTTCTTCTGGCAAGTTGCAGTTCCGCCGGAGCAATCTCCGGTTTCCACGTGAGATGCATTGTTTGCACAAACTCTGGAGTGCTTGCCATCTCCATTAGAAGTCCAATCGCCAAATACGTGTGCGTTGGGATCAGAAGGAATCTTCAACTCGTTTGCAGTCTTGACAGTCTTGTTGGCATCAAAGAGAGTGTGGCAGAGTGCGCATTCATAGTGCGCTTCAACACCGTCGGTAGCACAGGTTGCGTCCACCTTAGGAACCAGCGTACCGTAGTCGTGGCCTGCCGCCAGCTTGCCCGCGCCTTCCTTCCAATCTATCAGAGACGAAATTTCGGTCTTGCAGGCTGCATCAACGAAGTAACCGCCGCAATCGCACTGATAGTATTCCTTCCAACCGTTTTCGGTACAGGTAGGAGCTTTTCCTTCCTGCTTCACGGAATTTCCGTGAACGTGAGGAACAGAGCGATCGTAGTTACAGGTATTACATACCATATCTGCATCATTGTCGAACTGATGCGCGCCCTCATCGCTCTTGAGTCCGCAAGCGCAAGCCTTCCAGTGACGGTCGGGATCGGAGGTAACGAAGTCACCGAACTCGTGTGCGGGAGTGGAAACGATGAGACTGTTCTTCATCACAGGCATCTTTTCGGTATCAAAATACTCGTCGCACTTGGTACAGTGATAATGCGCCTTCATGCCTGCCTGCAGCTGAGTGGGAGTATGAATCGCCGTCTGTTCGGGGATCAGCGAACCGTACTGATGCTCTGCGTGGATCTTGCCTGCGCCCTTGATCCAAGAAGAATACTGGATAGCGGTGGCACAGTTCTGATCTGCGAAATAGCTGTCACAGTTCTTACAACGGTAGCAATCCTTGGAGCCGTCGGAGAAGCAGCTTGCTGCTTTGCCCTTCACAAGCTCTGCGGTATGGGTACAAACGTAGCCGCATTCGTAGCACTTGCCGTTTTCAAAATAGTGTGCAGTAGAAGGAACACTCGCCTTGCCACAGCAGGTGTAGGTTGCGGTATGGGTGGTCTGGGTAGTCTTCCATTCTACGGTGCCGGTATGATTCTTGGAGTTCACTGCGCCGTACTCGCTTCCACAGATAGAGCAGGTTGCCTTCTTAGTACAGGTGGCAGTGCCGCCGGTGTGGGTACACTTGTATCCGCAGATCTGGCAGGCGCCGCTCTTCCAAGTATGATCTTCTGCCTCACCATCCGTCGCACTGCAGCAGGAGTACTGCTTTCTGTGCTGGGTTGCGGTGTTGTTCCAAATGACCGTGCCGGAGTGATT
>JAFTMF010000114.1 GCA_017452565.1 Clostridia bacterium | reverse complement strand
TATTTCCGCTTCACGTCCTCCTTGCGGTGCTCCTGAGAAACCATACATCCGCAGATGCCAATCTGCAGAGAGGGCTTTTTCTCTTTCAGGTGCTTGAACTGCCCCGTGATGGAGAGTGCCTTCAGCTCGGCGTGCTCACGGACGGCGCAAGTGTTGATGAGGATCAGATCAGCCTCGGCAGGATCGGTAGTGGGAGTATAGCCCATTTCCACCGCCATACCACAAAGCCGCTCGGAGTCGGCTTCGTTCTGCTGACAGCCAAAAGTCTCGATGTAGACAAACAGCTCTCTGCCCCCCCAGAAAGAGCGGACCTTTTGCATATATTCGTATTGCTCCCGAATCTCTTCGGGAGAGATGGTTCTCGGTTGATTCATAGTCGGGAAAAGTCTCCTTTCCACGGATTTGGATGCGACTTGTCGCTATCTGAACTGTTGTAGCACGTTTTTTCGACATTTGCAAGTGAATTATTTGGGAAGTGAAATTTTTTGAAAAAATTTCAAAAGGAATGAGTAAAATCGGCTTATTGTTCGTTTATTTAGGTAGAGAAACGCACTATGCTTGACAGATTGTCCCGTTTGTGATATAATAAACCAAGACAATACCCATTCACTCAAGGAGGAACATCTATGAAAAGCAAAAAATACCTGCGAATCGTTGTTGGCGTTGTTTTGGTCGGGCTGATGATTGCAATCGCTGTTTCCCAATTCACAGATCCCCTATATTCCGGCCGTGAACTGGAGCAAATGGAAAAGATGCATATTTCCTATGACAAAATCATAGAGCAACTGGACTCCAACTACTTCAGCGAAGATGGAATGATTTATGGGTGGGATTCATATGAGATCGCGTCCAATATAGATTTCTACGTTGCGATAAAATTGATATCCCCTGACGCCGTTTATACGGATTTTGAAGTGGGAAGTATGTTCCACCGACTGAAACCTACTGAGGAAAAGAAAAGCAGCAACTCATACAGTCTGCTTATTCGAAACGATCAGATGTATATTCGCTTCGAATTCAGCGACCATATCCACAGCAAGGCGGAAGGAAAGAAGATTTTCAAAGAACAAGTGGAAAAGTATTTGAACCAAATTACCGAATAACCATAAGTCAATCTGCAAACCGAATCAAGATTAGAAAGGAGAACAATTATGAAAAAATCCCTCTCCCTCCTTGCCCTACTGCTTGTCGCCTGCCTGCTTTTGTCGGCGTGTGGCAACAGTCCGGAGGAGACTACAACCATATCCACTACAACCGATTCCACTCTCCCCGAAACGACCGATCAGCTGCCTATGATTACTTCCGAAAAAATGGACGCGCTGATAGCAAACGGAGGCAAGTTTGAAGATTTAACCGCCTTGCTGGGAGAGGATTACCGTGACGTTGGCTCCGGAGCCTTTATTCCCGAATGGCAGCTTGCCGACGGAACCTATCTGCACGCGTGGATTTCTTGGTCGAATGATATTCAAGGATATGAATTTACCGCCGAAACACTGTGGAAGGACTACTGGCATCTGTTCACCCTCACCGTTCAATCCAAAAAAACAAATCCGAACACCGAGTTTGAACTGAGCGCAGATGAGATTGCCACGGTTGTATCCATCTGGGACAATGGCAACTGGGAACCGGATATCACCAAAACGGGTTACGACTATGTGTTTGTGTTTTCGGACACCGAACTCCGCTACTCCTCCGAGGTCGGAATCTTCAACGATCCCGACAATAACCGTCACTTGGAATTGACCGAGGAAGAGCAGATGCAGATCAATTCGTTTTTGGAATGAACTCGAACCTTGAAAGGAGCACGCTATGAAAAAGAAAACGCGGTCAATCCTATTAATCGTAATAATAGCTGCGTTGGTGTTATTCGTACCCATTCCCAGAGGTCCGTATGACGACGGAGGCACCAAGGAATACGTTGCCCTTACCTATCGAATCGTGGTTTGGAACTGTTTTGTTCCTACCTACGACGAAAACGGTACTATAATCAGATTCGAGAAGTATAACAAGACCTCCATTTACCTATTTCCCGACAATTTCAAAAGCTATAGCGAATTGTGGCAAATGGAACTGGAGAATATGGAATAAATGATGTTCAACTGATGACAGAAAGGAGAACCATTATGAAAAAATCGATTCAGACCAAAGAAATTATCAAGATCACAATTTTAACCCTATGGATTTCATTGATCCTATTGTTCTTTCTGCAGATCGGCACACTGAGCGTAATGCTGACTCTCTTATTGATAGAAGAATTACCTATTTCAATGCCGACCGGATTCTTTGAAGAAACAATGGGGTTAGGAATCCTTTTGCTTCCCGTGTTGGCAATTGTGATCCCATCCATTGTATTGGCGAAGTCTGAGAAATTATGGTTGTGCTCCATCCCCGTACAGTTGGTTGTATATAGTATAGTGACATATTTCAAATACGGTTCTGCTACAATATGGATCATTGGAAGCATTCTTTTGCTCCAAGTTGCCGTAATGGGCATCAAATGGCTCATATGGTATCTGCAAAATCGAAATAAGCAACCTGATATGGTCGAACAATCGTAATACTCGCCGAAAGGAGAACCCTATGAAAAAATCCCTCCCTCTCCTTGCTCTGCTCCTGATCCCCTGCCTGCTTTTGTCGGCGTGCGGTGAAGCAAAGGAATCGGATACTACCACCACCGCCGCAACGACTACCGTGAGTCCCCCTATCGAAGTAACCCTGCCCGATGGAGTGAAACCTGCAGATAATAAGCCCCTCGACCAACTGACCGCCTACGATTTTGAAACCGTCACCACCTATCTGCACCAAGTGGAAAGCCAATCCGATAGCACTCCTCCCTTTTTAGAAAGCTATCATCAAAGATTCCCCATTGAGCGAATGGATGTGATCGATTCCACCCGCGTTTCGGTGGTTTACAAATTACAGAAGGACTCCGGCGAGATCGTCTTCGCGTATATTGTATTTGAGCAGAAGGAAGCGTCCGTCCCCGACCAAGCACCCCTATGGGGAGACTCTTTAGAGAGATATTTCGTCACTCACGCTCTCAGTTCTGCTGATTTTTCGTCCGTTCAGCCCGGAGACGGATATGAAAAAATTGCCGTTATTGAACCTTCGCTGGACTGTTATACAGTGAACGATCCACAGCAGATCGTCGCCGCTCTGCTTCTGACCGACGGTATTTTGGAGGTCGAATTTATGCGCACCGAAGATAACACGCAAGTGAAAGCACTGCAGTTCTATTCTTGGGGCGCAAAGGATGCTCCCGGGCAGTATCGGATTCTCAATGCCACGGAAAGAACGATTCCCCTGCCTACTGCCAATTGACTTTCTCTCCCCCATCATTGGGGGAGATTTTTCTTGCATCCACCGCAAAAATTCGCAAAATCTATTGCAAAATGCGGTAAACCGTGCTATAATATAGGGTAATTTCGAAAGAACACCCGAAAGGATGACGATATGATCCGCAAACCTACAGGTACTATAGACTTTTTCCCCGAGGAGACCAAAAAGCTCCGCTACGTGGAAGACGTTGCCCGCCGCTGTGCCAAAAAGTTCGGCTTCGGCGAAATCCGCACCCCCACCATTGAGGCTACCGAGCTCTTCGCCCGCGGCGTGGGCTCCACCACCGACGTGGTACAGAAGGAAATGTACACCTTCGTGGACCGAGACGGTCCCTCCATCACCCTGCGCCCCGAGGGCACCGCAGGCGTTGCCCGTGCCATCATCGAAAACGGCAAGTACGGCGATGCAATGCCCCTCAAGTATTACTATATCATCAACTGCTTCCGCCACGAGCGTCCTCAGGCAGGCCGCTTCCGTGAGTTCTCCCAGTTCGGCGTAGAGCTCTTCGGCTCCAAGTCTGCGCTGGCAGATGCCACCATCATTGCGCTGGCAAATGAGATCATCGGCGAACTGCAGATCCCCGAGACTACCCTCCACATCAACTCCATCGGCTGTCCCGACTGCCGTCCCGCTTACCACGGCAAGCTGAAGGAATATTTTGCTTCCCGTAAGGACGAGCTGTGCGACACCTGCAAGAGCCGTCTGGAGCAGAACCCCATGCGAATCCTCGATTGCAAGTCCCCCGTTTGTAAAGCAATCGCCAAGGATGCACCCAAGTCGGTAGATCACCTCTGCGACGATTGCCGTGCACATATGGACGTGCTGGAAGCATCCCTCTCCGCTATGGGCATCGGCTATGAGATCGACACCTCCATCGTCCGTGGCCTCGACTACTACACTCGCACCGTATTTGAGTTCATCTGCGGCTCTATCGGCGCACAGTCCACCATCTGCGGCGGCGGTCGCTACGACGGTCTGATGGAAGAGATTGGCGGCAGCCCTCTTCCCGCCTGCGGATTCGGTATGGGCATCACCCGTCTGCTCCCTGCGGCGGTGATCCCCGAAATCGACGACGCACCCGTGCTCTACATCGCTCCGCTGGGCGCAAAGGCGCAGATTTACGCTATGGAAGTGGCAGAAAAGCTCCGCGCTGCAGGCGTTGCGGCTGACTGCGATATCGTTGGCAGAAGCCTGAAGGCGCAGATGAAGTACGCCAACAAGATCGGCGCGCACTACACCCTGATGGTAGGCGACAGCGAGATCGAGTCGGGCAAGGCGAACCTCAAGAATATGAAAGAGAGTTCGCAGGAAGAGATCGAGCTTGACAAGATTGTTGAGTATTTTGTGAAGTAACCCTCTCCGTCCCTGCAGACGCCGCTTTGCGGCTTACTGCGTGACACCTCTCCCAAAGGGAGAGGCAAACAGGTTGCATCCCCGTCGGGCAAGGACTTGCCCGACTCTACGAAAGTTTTGAAAGTTCCAAGAAAACTTTTTCAAAAGTATTCTTGGCAGAAAGGATATAACTATGGCTGAATTTTTCTCTACAGAGGACAAGCGTTCCTGTTACTGCGGCACTCTGACTGCCGCCAATATCGGCGAGGAGGTTACCGTATGCGGCTGGGTACAGCGTCGCCGTGACCTTGGCTCCCTCATTTTCATCGACCTGCGTGACCGCACCGGCATCGTACAGCTGGCATTCGATCCCGACTCCGACAAGGAGCTCTTCGACAAGGCATTTGCTCTGCGCTCCGAGTACGTGCTCTCCGCAAAGGGCACCGTTCGCTCCCGTGGTGAGGGTGCGATCAACAAGAAGATGGCTACCGGTGAGGTGGAAATCTTCGTTACCTCTATGAAGGTGCTGTCTCAGGCACAGACCCCTCCCTTTGAAATCTCCGACAACGCAAAGGTAGGCGACGAAGTTGCACTGCGCTTCCGTTACCTCGAACTGCGCCGTCCCACCCTGCATAAGAACATCTGGGTGAGCCACGAGATCGCTCGCATCGCGCGCCAGTATTTCTATGAAAACGGCTTTATCGAAATCGAAACTCCTATGATGATGAAGCCCACTCCCGAGGGCGCACGTGACTATCTCGTTCCCTCCCGTATTCACAAGGGCTGTATGTACGCCCTGCCTCAGTCTCCTCAGATCTACAAGCAGCTGCTGATGCTCTCCGGTTACGACCGCTACATTCAGATCGCCCGTTGCTTCAGAGACGAGGACCTGCGTGCCGACCGTCAGCCTGAGTTTACCCAGATCGACTTGGAAATGTCCTTCGCTACTCAGGAAGACATTATGGCTATGAACGAGGGTCTGATGGCTCGTCTCTTCAAGGACGTGCTGGGCGTAGAGCTCTCTCTCCCCATCCCCCGTATGACCTATCAGGATGCCATGGATCGCTACGGCTCCGATAAGCCCGACACCCGTTTCGGAATGGAGCTGCAGGACGTTTCCGAGCTGGTGAAGAACTGCGGATTCGGCGTATTCACCGGTGCGATCGCAAACGGCGGCTCTGTTCGTGCCATCGTAGTAGAGGGCGGCGCTGCAAAAATCTCCCGTAAGGACATCGACAAGCTCACCGAGCACGCCAAGGGCATTGGCGCAAAGGGACTTGCCTACGTTCGCTGGGTCGACGAGGCTCCCACCTGCTCCTTCGGTAAGTTCTTTGCTCCCGAAGAGCTGTCCGCACTGCTGGAGAAAATCGGCTGCAAGAAGGGCGACGTTGCCCTGTTTGTGGCTGACAAGAACAATATCGTATACGGC
>JAFTMF010000013.1 GCA_017452565.1 Clostridia bacterium | reverse complement strand
CTTTCTGCGCCCCTTTTAGGGGCTACGCCTGTATTTGCCCCTTCTAGGGGCTGGTCAAACCACCAGTTTACTGGTGGTTATGATTGCACTAATCGGATGATGCCTTTGACCGGTAGATGACCAGCGCATTCTCTACGGACTGATACTCCTCATATCCGTTTGCCTCCAACAATCGTACCAACTGCTCAAAGCCATCCTCTTTGCCTTCGGTGGCGTATAGTGCATATTCATCGACGGCGCACGGATTCAGCACAATATAGTCGCTATCTAAAAGGTGCTCTTCCGAGCAGTAATATATGTCATAGAGCGCTTCACGCCGGGAGAGATGAGTGGTATAGAATGTGGTGGCAGTAACCGAAGCATCCTCGGGGATACAGTCCAGCGTATCCCGGATGGTTTGATAATGGTCATAGTTTCGGATCGCTTGTACGGGATAATAGATTGCGGTAGGTGCAATCACAAAGCCAAAGCATACAGCGCATACGACGGCAGATCCAATCAAAGAAATCCAGCGCAGTGGACGAATCTTCAGATCAGCTAAGTTTACCACGGTGAGATAGACAAGCAGGGCTGTGGTTCCGAAGGAATACTGGAAGAAAATATCGTGTTGGTACGGATAATCGGACATCAGATTAATGAGGAGATAGGGAATGAGCAAAATATAACGTTCATATCGTCTGGTGACCAGCGGCAGGCCCAAGAGCGGCAGAAGAGTGAGCGCAATGAAGCGCAGTTTATCGCTATCGACGCATTCATAAACCGCTTTCATTGGGCTGAGCAGGACTACTTGGATCACGGTTGCAAGCGAGGATGATCCGTTGTATAGAAAGTTCTCGTAGCGGTAGGTCATCACGCCGTCACCGCTTTCGGCAAGATAATGGGTAGCCAAGAAGAACCAGAGCAGGGAAGCGCACAACATTCCAATCCCCATCAGGAGCGAATAAGCCGCCCCTTTTCGATTGCTGACAAGCGTTTTTACAATCAGCCAAAGGGCAATCACGGCGATGTAAACCGCTGCGTCTTCCTTGACGGACAGCGTCAGAACAGTAGCGATTACGATGATCGCCGTATTCTTTCGGTCAATGCCGTAAAGCACCCACAGAAGTAACGGTGTCAGAAAACAGTTTTCGTGAATATCATAGCTTGTACCGCCTGCAAATGCCGGATATAGCATCCACATAGTACAAATCAGCATTCGTTGCGCCCCGCTGAGCCCGTGATGCTTGCCGATCAGCCAAAGGGGAATAACGGCAGAGGTAATGACGGCTGTCTGCAGTACCTGCAAAGTTGCGGGCGTGGGAAACAGCCAATAGAAGGGCAACAGAAGGTAGTAAATAGGGGAGACGTGCACTGCAAAGTGGGAAAGCAAACCGTCCCGTTCCAGCGGTGTCAGTGGCAGACCGCCCTCCTTCATATTGTGAAACATCTGCGCAAAGATGCCGAAATCATAGGTAGGCGTGGAGAAGCTGTACACTCTGCCTACTGACCACGCACAGACAAACAGGAAAAACGCAACCGACAATCCGATCGTGAACCAAAGGGGAATTTTGGACGTCTTGGCAGATACAACAGTTGGCTCAGGTGTACGGGTTCTGCCCAAGATAGCGAATACCACTAAAACTGCAAAAATCAATAAGCAAGCCACTAAAAATGGCCACGTAAACGATGAAATTAAGGTAGTAATCGCAAGCCCGGCGAAGGTAACCGCGATCCCGATGCGCTCGATTCGGGCGCAACTATCAAAGCGTGAGAGGCACAGCAAAAGGATCATCATACCGAGGGCAATGCAGCCTACCCGAACGATAGACATCTGTGCAAGACCGTCCACCTCCGCCAAATTCCGAAGATCTTTAGGCAGAAGAACATACTCGACCGTTATAGCTACCAGCCATGCCAATAGCAGTTTGCGAAACATATCGGGCCAATCGACCCCTTGTGGAATGTGAAATTTATGTTTGAACATAAGAGCACCCCCTGTACCGATATTGTACAGAGGGTGTCTTTCAAAAGAGAGGAGATAAATCTTACAAAACTCTTTCAGTTTTGGGAAGCTCCACGATGGCATTGAACTGATCGCCATCTACCGAAACGTGGAAAGTTCCGCCTACCGATTCGGTGTAGGTCTGGGCAATCGCAAGCCCGAGGCCGCTTCCTTGGGTAGATCTGGCTTTATCTCCACGGGCAAAGCGTTGCATAATTTCGTCAGGACTGAAGTCCATTTCATAGGAGGCGGTATTGGTCATCCGAATGCGGAAGTTGCTCTCATTCTCCGTAACTTCCAAATGAATGCGAGTTCCGCTCAGCGCATATTTGATGGCGTTACCCAAAAGATTGGCAAATACCTGATGCATTCGGGCGCCATCGGTGGTGAGAAGAACTGTATCCGAACTATAATGGCGGCGGACGGTGAGTCCTGCGCTGACCAGCTGATCCTCGAACAACCCAATGGTTTGCTCCAAAAGGCGAATGAGGTCAATCTCCTCCTGCTTGCTTTCGGCAACGCCGCTGGAAACTTTGGTCAGCTCGAACAACGATTCCACCAAATCGTTCATATAGCCGGCTTTTTGATGCAGACGGTGTAGCTGCTCTTGCCCTTCGGGAGTAAGTGCTTCGCCCTTGAGCAGTTCGCTGTAACCGAGGATAGAAGTCAGAGGTGTGCGCAGATCGTGAGAAACGTTGGAGATCAGCTCTACCTTGAATCGCTCGCTGGTAACGGCAGTCCGAATCGCCTCTTCGTGCTGGGCTTGCACCTCCAACAGCTGTGCTTCGATGGGCTGAAAAGTGCCGTTTTTCACTTCAATGGTCAAACCTTGCTGATAGCGGTTCAGTTGCTTTTGAAAATGGTTCAAATCCGAGCCGTATTTCCACAACCAGAGGACTCCGAAAAAGCCCGATACCGCGGCGCAGAGCAGGGAGGCAAGATAGAGTGCGTATCGGTATTCCACGTAAAAGAATATCAGCAAAGAAAGGATGATCCATCCCACCAAAGCCAGCAGCGACAGCTGAGGAACCGGGCAGCGGTTGCTCAGCCGCTTGGAGATGCACCAAGAAAGCGAGCATTTGGAAAGTACCCATCCCCAAAGCTCCCGAATGCAGAGCAGCATCCAGCCGATAACCAAAATATTGACGATAGTAGGATGCAAGGCGTATATCCATCCGTTATTTCCCACGTATGCGAAATAAACGGCCGCCGTTATAGCGATTCCGTCCGCTCCCAGTAGAGGATCCTTTTGACGGAACACGAAGATTGCCACTCCTGCCAGCACGATCGCCGCAATGCAGAGGGCATTGCCTGCAATCGTGGGAAGTGCATTCGGACGAGGAGGTTCATCCTTTCCATCTGCAGGCGTATCTATTGGAGTGTCCGGGAGAAGAGGATAAGTGACTTCTGTTGATTGTTGCAGAATGGTAGAGGTAGATATGGTAGTCGTGGTGGTATCCACAAGATTGGTGCTGACATCGGAACTAACGTTACTGCTCGATAGCATCTGCTTTCCGAAGATCCAACACATCGCAGAAAACAGAATGAGAATCCAAGCAATGATATTACGGCGCTTCAAAGACATACCCAATCCCCCAAACTACTTTCAGATATTCCGGCTTTTTCGGATTTAGCTCCAATTTCTCTCTGATACGGCTGATGTGCACCATCACAGTGTTTTCTACGGCGTAGGCATCGCTTTGCCAAACCCTGCCATAAATCTCCTCCGCAGAGAATACCCGTCCGGGACTGGACATCATCACCTGCAGAATCTTGTATTCGGTTGCGGTGAGCCGAACCGCCTCACCGCGTACGATGAGCTGCTTGGTGGCGGTATTCAAAATGATATTGCCAACTTGAATTTGCTCATCGGATTTGATTTCACGGATAGAGCCTAAATCGTCGTAGCGGCGCAAAAGTGCCTTCACTCTTGCCAGCAGTTCCTGCTGATAGAAGGGCTTGACCAGGTAATCGTCTGCCCCTGCTTCCAGTCCTAAAACCCGATCCGATCCCTCTGCTTTGGCAGACAGCATCAGAATGGGAACGTTGTTGTCCTTGCGAATCCGCATCGTAGCAATGATTCCGTTGCAATGCGGCATCATCACGTCCATAATGATCAGGTGCGGTTGACGGGTATTCACAATCTCGCAGGCAGCCTCTCCATCGAATGCCGTCAATACGTGATAGCCCGCCTGCTTCAGGGCTGTTTCGATGATGTGTACGATGGATCGGTCATCATCCACAACGAGAATTTGATAGGTATCGATCATAGAGTATCCTTTCCAATCACTGCTAAAAGCGTGACAGTATGCTATGCAGAATAAGCAATCCTATTATATCATGAAAACGCTGGGTTTTCAACCCTGTTTTCACAGATCGGGGTCTCTTTGATTGGCGTACGTGATGTTATCGAGGAGATGAGAATAGCTCTATGAATGAGCAAAGGGTGACCGATTCGGTCACCCTTGTTCGTTTGTGGATAGATTCGAAAGAAAGAGAGGGCAGAACGCTGATTCGTCAAGCCTTTTGGTATTCCTGCATATGTTTCGAATCTCTTAAAGTTCTCCGTGGGGAAGAGTAGGATCCATCGGAGCTTCCCGCTCAAAGTGAGATGTGAGAGTAACGGGTGTGCCGATTTCAGCACTCTTCATCACGCTTGCCATAACCTCCAGAACGTGGAAGGTCTGCTTGGAAGTAGTACGGGAAGCACGTGCGCCCTCAATTTCCTTCGCAATATCGGCAAGACCCAAGCAACGCGAATTCTCGGAGTAGTCAAAGACGAGAGGATATTCTTCGCTCTTGCCCGTTTCACCGTTAAAGAAGGTGATCGTTCCGCCGAACCAGTTGGGGTCGGGAACGTAGAGAGTGCCCTTTGTACCGTATAGTTCGATATTGGTTTGCTTAGTGCTATATACGTCAAAGGATGTGAGAAGCGAAACTACGGCACCGCAGTCGAAGGTAAGGAAGGATTCTATGTGAGTGGGCGTGTTTACCTCGATGATCTCGCCCTCGTGAGGCTTTGCGGTAATGAGTCTTGTTTGGTAAGCCGTCTTGCTGTATCCGTAAACGCTCTTGATTCCGCCGAGAAGATTGATCAGTGCGGTGATATAGTAAGGCCCCATATCGAAAAGCGGTCCGCCGCCTCTCTGATAGTAAAAGTCGGGATCGGGATGCCAGGATTCAACGCCGTGGCTTGCCATCACGCATCTTCCGCCGATCACCTCTCCGATCAGTCCGTCCTCAATCAGCTTTCTGCAGGTCTGTATTCCGGCGCCCAGAAAGGTGTCGGGAGCGCCGCCTATGAGAAGTCCCTTTTCCTTGGCGAGACGCACCAGCTCGATACCTTCTTCCAGGTCTGCGCCCAGAGGCTTTTCCGAATAAACGTGCTTGCCTGCAAGAAGTGCCGCCTTTGAAACCTCATAGTGCTGATAAGGACGAGTGAGATTGAGAACCACGTCGATCTCGGGATCGGCGAAAAGTTCCTCCATTGTGTCATAAACCTTGGGAATATTGTATTCCTTCTGAGCGTTCAGCGCTCTTTCTTTTATCAGGTCGCAAACTGCTACAAGGTGAAGTCCGCTGAATACCTCGTGAAGATTTTTGAGATAAATTCCGCTTATGCAACCTACACCTACAATACCTACGTTAATCATAAACTATTCTCCTTGTTCGTATTATTCTTTCATCAGTACATTTTTGCGCTGTTTTCGTACATTTCGGGGTCAAGAGAACTCTTTTCAAGATATTCTTTACCGCCCGACGCCCAAAGCATTCCGCGTTCCATCAGAACCATTGCGCTGGGCGAATGATCGAAAACGTCATCGTGATGACCGAGAGAGCAGTAGAAAACACGTCCGTGTCCCCAGAATTTCGTCCACACAACGGGCATATCAACCGGCTTGTTTGCAGCGTGATAATAATTGACAAGAGGGAAACGCGTTGTAGCAAGAACCTCAACTGCAGGGTCTATGTGGAGATAATACTGCTCCGAGCATACCTTGAAATCGGTAATTCCTTCGGTAATGGGGCTCGTTCCGTGGCAGATGTTTACGGTATATTCCACACCGTCGCCGCCGGGGTGCGATACCCACTGTCCGCCCGTCATGAACTGCCATTCGGTGGCAGTTCTGAACGCGTCACACATTCCACCGTGACAGCCTGCAAGTCCCACACCTCTCGATACTGCGTACGAAATATTTCTGACACAGTGATCGGGGATCTCTCCGCCCGTCGGGCAGGGAACGATCAGATCGTAGGTCATGAGTCTGTCTCTGTCGGCAAGGCAGTCAACGCCCTCCTCGATCTCTACCGAAAAGCCGAGCTGTTCAAGTGCTTTTCCAAACCGCCGGGAAACCAAAGCGGGCTCGTGTCCGTCCCAGCCGCCTTGGAAAATAAGTGCTTTTTTCATAATGAGAATCCTCCTTGTAAAGAAATAAGATTATCCATCTATATTTTATTACAGTGCGCTTGATTTTTCAAGAAAACGCGTGTATAATATAAGACAAAAGTTCACATTGTAAGAGGCATATATGTTTTACGAGCAGATCCATTCTTCGGATAACGATTATTTCTGGATGACACCGGATATAAGTTCTGACTTTGTTTTTCCCCTTCATCTTCACCAAAATTACGAATTCATATACGTGGAAGAGGGGGAAATGACGGTCAGAATCTGCGATCAAGAGTTTATCGTCAAAAAAGGCGAGGGTGCGCTGATCCATCCGAATCAGCCGCATGCCTTTTCAACCGTATTACACAGTAAAAGCTGGGTGGTCGTTTTTTCACACGACCATATTCCGGAATTAAGAAGAGCGGTGCACACTGACGGTGCGCATCATCCGGTCATTACACTGAATGACGGTGCGCTTTACCAAAAGATTGAGAATGCTAAGAACGACCCGTTCAGAAGACGCTCGATTCTGTATCTGATAGCCGCGCTTTACCTTGAAAACGAAAAGGTTGAGGGGCTTGATATTGATAGCAATTCTCTCGTGAGAAAGATAGCTGATTATCTTGACCTTCACTATACAGAGCCAATAACGCTTGAAAAAATGGCAAACGATCTGGGGTATAATTACAGATACGTGTCGGGTGTGGTAAACAAATTTTTCAGGCTTTCCTTTCTCGGTGTCGTCAACAGATACAGAGTCAATTATGCCTGCGATCTTCTCGTGAACAGCGATAAGGGAATCACTGAAATATCTATGATATGCGGATTTGAATCGACAAGAAGCTTCAACAGAAATTTCAGATCGGTAATGGGGACCTCTCCGCGAGAATACAGAAACGGAAAAAGAGACAAAACCGAATAGAATGAAAACCATATTTCCATTCATTGACGCCCCCGTTTCTATTTTCGCTACCGCATCAAGGTGGCTGTAGATGTTCGCCGTGGTGCTCATATGATAGTGAGAGCTTAGTAGTTGTTGGGTACGTCCATAGAAAGCCGACGAGAGTGACCGCTTAGTCACTCTCGTCGGTGTGTTTCAGGTGAAAGTAGATGGAGCGGGATCGCATATATATGAATAGGATATGTTGTAGATTTTTGTGCGGAAACAGGAGCGGAGCTACATCACGTTTCGACTGCATCCGTATCAGGGGTGAGATTTGTCAATGTAGACTATAATGAACAATCAAAACCTCATTTTCTCGAAAATGATTTTGAGATCGGTCAGCATTATGAGGATAATACTCTTATTCATGGCAAATTGTTAGCGAAAAAGATATCGTAATCATCCAAGATGACTGCAACGAAAAAGCTCGCTCTGCCCGGATCGGTGGAGAAGGGTATTTGGTGATAGAGGAATGAGACGAAGACCTGCACACAACGGGCAACCCGTTGTGCGCAGGTCTTTTTAGGTGCGCAGAATCAGCAATCAGGGAGAGTGGCGGGTTACTTATGTTTTGATTGGATACATCTGACGAATTATATAGATAGTATACAGATTCCAATGGAGATGGGAGAGTCTTTTTATGCAAACAGCCAAGAATAGTATAGTAACATCCAAGAAACCGATATTGACAGCGTTTCCTATTTTGTTATAATTATTTATATAAGCATAAAATTGGCAGTAGTAGACGAGGTTTGTGATTTGGCTTTGCGCTACTGCGTAAATTTGCCTTCGATTATGGTAATACGAATGGAGAAAACGATGAAAAATGTTTTTCGAAAAGTGCTTGCATGGGCATTGACCGGTAATTTCCTACTATCCGTCGCCGGATTGGGTGTTACGGCATCTTCCGGCGTAAATTCTGTGACGGTGGAATGCGAAAGCGCAACTTATATCGCAACCAAATCCGACAACAGTGAATGGAAACCCAAAAGCGCATCCTCCTCGCTGAAAACCTATGAAGGGAAGGATACCAAGGGAATCGTTTTCACCAGTGGCGACGTAGGAAGTCAAATTCAGTATACTGTAGATGTAGAAACCGCAGGGGTATACGGATTCCGCTTTGCCTTCCGCTATAACGAAACCTATTTTGCCAAAGTGCAGGTACAAATCAACGGTGTGGACGTAGGAACCCCTATTTCCATGCGGTCACAGGATGCTGTTCCCGATTATGTAGTGGGAAAGAATATGGATAGCCGAGTGATCTCGGTGGAAGTAGGCAATGCCGAATTACAGAAGGGAGCGAATACCGTGACGTTTCAGGTAGTAGAATCCACCCCCAAGCCTACCAGTTATACGGTGGTGCTGGACAGCTTCACACTCTCCGATTCCATTGAACCCGATACGGGAGATGATCCCGATCCCGAGCCCGACACGCTGTTTTTCGAGGCGGAAAGCACGCCCTTCACCGTTACCGATTCCACCGGAATGACCACCTCGGTGAACAAGAAAAGCAAGTGGGCGTGGTCGCTGAATTTAGGCGGTGCATCCAACGTTTCGGGGGCACTCACCTATTTCAGAAGCGGCGGTGTTGGCGGTACGGTTGACTACAAGCTCAATGTGAAAGAGGCGGGTGAGTACGCCGTTGTATGGTCATTCCGTCCGAATTCATACAGTTATTCTACCGTTCAGGTGCTGGTCAACGGCAAGCAGATTGGCGGCGACGTCTCGCTGAACGCCGCTCACAAGGTGGGCGGGATCTGGAACACCGAGGACGTGGTGCGAGAGATCGTGATGGGAAATGCACAGTTTACGAAAGGTGAGAATATAGTGACCTTCAAGATGATCGAGGGCGGTTTGAACAACGACGCCATTACTATTGACTATATCCGATTGGGCGAGACGGTGGACGAGTCCAAGCTGGTCTTTACCGAAAAGGACGCTCAGCGTCCCAAGCCTGCAAGCAAAGAAAACAGCACCCCAGTCATCGTTACGGTGCCCGAAGGAATGCTGGATACTTAAGCAGGGGTGAAAGAGACGCCCCAAACCACCGACAAAATCACCGTGTATGAGTTGGCAAAGTGCTATACCGCGTCCACCGTGTTCAAGCTCAAGGTGGACGGCGTCAGCGTTCCGGTTACTTCGGTGGGCGGCGATTACGAATACGCCTCCTTCGACTACGATCCAACTAAGGGTGCGATCACGGTGGAGATCGAGTATCCCTCCAAGGTGAGCAGTGCAGTTGCCAGCCCTCAGCACATTGTGGATGCGTGTTCTTTCCAAAACAGAACGGTAACGGCAACCATAAGCGAGAATTACATCTACAATTTCTGCATCAACGGTAAAAATCTGGTGGTTGCGGCAGATCCCATGCAGACCGACGTCCCCGAACGTGAAGGGGAAGGGATTTTCAACATCACCAAGGAACCCTACTCGGTTACCGCATCCATGACCGACGCCCAGCGGACCGCCGCTATCCAGAAGGCGCTGGATGATGCCTCTGCATACGGTAGCGTAAAGGGTCACAAAAACGGCGTGGTCTATGTCCCCGCAGGCGTTTATTACGTTGGCAATATGGTGCTTGGCTCCAATACCTATCTCTATCTGGAGCCGGGAGCTGTCCTGCGGATTGCCAAGGATAAATCCATTCTCAGCGTAAACGGCTGTAAAACGTCGATGAAAAATCCAGACGGTACTACCGGTCTTGACTATACTTGGTGGATTACCACTGCCTTTGAGGAGAAGGACGGCCAGGTGATCGGTTCTTACGATATCAAAATCGGCGGCAGAGGAACGGTAGACTCCAGAGGTGTGGATTTCTGGCAAAGTGCATCGCTGGGCAGTAATACCATCATTCCCATCGCCTGCTCCTACTTTACCTGCGAGGGCATCACTATCCGTGAGGCAGGCTGTTGGTCGGTGGTGGCGGTGAGAAGCGATCATATGGAGTTCAGCTGGCTGAAAATCTATCAGCGACTCAACATGGGCGAGGACGATGCCATCGACATTTGCGAATGTCAGAACGTTGTGGTAAAGAATTGTGCAGGGTATTCCTTGGACGATGCTTTCTCCGCCAAGACTTGGCCCGTGAAGGTGGGCATCACAATGAATTGGCCCGGCGATCCCGAGTACAACGATAACGTACTGTTCGAGGATTGTTTGGCATATACCCGTTGTTTCGGTTTCAAGATCGGGCAGGGAACCGATCAGAACCATTATAGCGTAGTCTTCCGCAACAACACCGTGGTTTATTCCGGCGTGGGACTGGGCATCCATTGCCTGTCGGGGGCGGGCGTCGTGTACGATTCGGTATTCGAAAACTGCTATGTGGAAAAGGTGGTGCTCAACGATCTCGTGCTCCACGACGGTTGGTTTATGATCTATACCCAGCCCAACGGCAGAGGTAACGCTAACGTCAAAAACGTAACGGTGAAAAACATCTACGTCTACAAGGGCGCAGAGGGCAAGAATATCACCGAAATTCACGGCTACGATGCAGAAAGCGGAGTGGACGGCGTGCTGTTCTCCAACATCTATTACGATGGCGTGCGAGCAGAGACGCTGGACGAGCTGAAGCCTCCGCTTCACACCAACGAGTTTGCTACGAATATCCGAATGGAAAACACCGACGAGCCGAAGGTTCCCGTGACCGATCCCGAAGAACCCAAAACCGAGGAGGAACCGAATTTGCCTCAAACCGAGGAAGGGAACGGCGGTGCTGATCAGCCACAGGCTCCTACGGACACTCCTGCCGATCCCGATCATAGCGGTGAGGACGGCGCAAAGCCCAGTGGCAAAGGACTTCTTTGGGCTGCCATCGCCGGAGGAGCTTTGCTTGCGGGAGCGGCAGTTTGGCTGATTCTGAAAAAACGAAAATAATTGGTGCGGGCGTTTGCACCAATCATAAAAAAAGGAGATTATTATGAAACACATGATGAAAAAAGCAATTGCGATTCTGTCCATCGCCGGCTGTGTGCTGACTGCAACGGCTATCGGTACGTTGGCAGCAGCCAAGGAAAGTACGGAAATCAAGATCGAATGCGAGTCTGCTGATTACACCGCTACCAAAGCGGGGGGCGGCGCGCTGGAGATGCTGAAAACCGGTGACGTGAAGAACAAGGATAACAGCGTACATACCTGTGCCTTTTTCTCTTACAACAAAACCAGCACCGCAACTCTGCCGGAGCTTGGCGATAAGATCGAGTATACCGTGAATGCCGATCAGGCAGGCGTGTACAGCGTTGCAATGGCATACCGACTGAATGATAACTACTACTCCACCATTCAGCTGTCGGTAAACGGTACTGCTGTGGGGGAGGGTGTGTCTACTGCAGGAGATGCCGCAGTTGGTGCTGACGATAATCAGGTAGTGACTACCCCCGTCGGTGCAGCAGAGCTTTCCAAAGGTCAGAACACTATAACTGTAGAGTTCGTTGGACTTGCGGCAGATGCCAATAAGACACAGCTGGTAATTGACTTTATCAGCTTCACCGCAGTGCCTACCGAAGAGAGCGGCGAGATCCTGCTGGAGTGCGAAACTGTCGATTATACCGGTACTTATGCAGACGGTACTGCTTGGACGATGTCTAAAACCGCTAACGTGACCAACAAAGACGGCAGCCTGCACGCTTGTGCGGTATTTTCCAATGCCAAAGCGGTTGCCGGCAGTAAGATCGAGTACGTTGCAGACGTTAAGACTGCAGGCACCTATAGCCTTGAGTTCGCTTTCCGCTATAACGAGACTTACCATGCTACCGTGCAGGTGCAGGTGAACGGCACCGATCTGGGCGAGCCCGTATCGATGCGTTCCCAGGATGCCAACCCCGATCACGTTGTAGGCAAGAGCCCCGACAATCAAGTGGTGGCGGTAACCGTTGGTAAGGCAGCCTTGACCGAAGGAAACAATACCGTGACCTTTGTAGTGGTTGAGCCTGCGACCAATCCCAAGACGCCTACCGTAGTGCTGGATTACATCAAGCTGATCCCCGCGGCAGAGGAGCCTCCCGTGACTACCGAGCCTCCCGTAACCACCGAGCCTCCCGTGACTACTGAGCCTCCTGTGACCGATGTACCTCCCACCGGTGACATTGCGATTGCATCTGCTGTGCTTGCAGGCGCTGCAGCGATTACTGTGCTCGCTATCGTAAACAAACAAAAGAGAAAAATCGAAGAATAAACAGAAAAAGGCACCCAAGCGGGTGCCTTTTTCTATTGGAAAGACGGTTAGTCTTCTTTTTGGGATTGTTGATTGTATTTCTTTCGAAACTGTTCGGGCGGTACTCCGTATTCTGCTTTGAAGCTGTTGAAAAAATGTGCTGCGCTGTTGAATCCGGATTTTTGAGCCGTTTGCTGTACGGTAAGATCTGTAGTGAGCAGAAGGTTAGCGGCAAACTCCAGTCGCAGCTTTTTAACGTAGGCGGTAAAGCCGATGCCCATGTGTTTCTTGAAAAACTCGCTGAAATAGTTGGGGGTCAGATGGACCACGCTAGCAACCGTGTCAACGTTGATGGGCTCCAGAAAATGCTCTCGGATGTACAGAATCATCTCTCTCTCCGGATCTTTGGGAGAATAATGGACTTCTTGGCAACAACGAAACAGCAGAATGCAAATTTGCGTAATGGAAGCGAGAATGAAGGGCTCCCTTGCGAAGTCTTGTCCGTTGTATTCCTGTAGTAATTTGCTGAAAACGGGACCGATCGCTGTACAAGTTCCGCAAAGAGGAGCAGAAATACTGTTCAGCGCTTTTTGCAATTCGGGAGGCAGCAGATAGGGAGAGAATTTGACGTTGTGAATGGTCAGATACTTCTCGGCATTGACGTTTTTGTAGGAGTGAAGATCGGCAGGAGTCAATAGTACCGCAAAGCCCGGGCCTACCTTGTATTCCGTACCGTTGATGATTTCGGTTGCATTGCCGGAAACGATGTATTCGATCTCGTAAAACTCATGCCAATGAAGGGGATAATCCTTGCGAAGCAGATGTTCTACGACCGTAAAATTGGGATCTTTGGTAAAATACCGCTCTTTTCCGAGCTTGAACGGAACGTGTTTGTTCATAAATGTGATTCCTCTCTCATCGGATGGGGGGATGGATTCAGTATGAAACTTCTTTAGCGCTTTCTTTGGCGCGAATGACTACTCGAAGCGGATGGAGCTCTTCTTCGGGCGTGAACGGCATAGGCGCTCCCGTTTGCAAATGATTTACGAGCAGCTGCAAAAAATCCTCGCAATCGGAGTTTTGACAGTCGATTTCAGATGATCCTTCGGCGGTGTACAGATGCGTGTGCTTGCCGCCGTCGGTGATCTCGATCATTCCGCAGTCGCCGAACACACGGACGCATTCATTCCCCCAGCTACCAAAGCTTGTGGGATTGAGATAATTGAGACAGACCGACGCCACGCCGCCGTTTTCCAAAGACATTGCCAGAGAAGCGGCGGTGAACAGGCCGCCCTCGGATCGAGCAGTGTTGCCCAGATGGGTTTCAAAGGCGTGGATTTCATTGACGCGGATGCCCGTGATGTGTTCGATGAAGCGAACCGCGTGAATACCCACCCAGCGGATCAGACCGCCGTCGGTGTCCTCATCCTGCGGGCGGCTGTCAAAGCGAGAAGGGTAGGATTTTTGGGCATACACCTGAATGACCTTGCCGATTTTGCCCTCGCTAATCAACTTGCGCATAGTCCGGTAGGGTTCTGCAAAGACGGTGTCTGCCATTTCGTGAAACTCTACGCCGTTTTCTTTGGCAGCGGTCAGGATTCTCTCTAACCCCGCTTCGGTGAATGCGGCAGGCTTTTCTGCATAGACCTGCTTTTTAGCATTCAGACAAGCGATAGCATCTGCTTCTTGCTGACGGCGGCTGGGGGAGCAGAGGGAAATCAGATCGATACTGTCATCTGCCAGCAGTTCAGAAAGGGTGTGATAGACCCTCAGCTGGGGATTCTGTGCGGTCAAGCGCTTGGCAAGACTGTCGGGAACACAAACCGCACATAGTCGGGCACCGTCTATGGTGCGAAGCTTATCGTGGATCTGATGTCCGTTGGTGCCTTATATTCCTACTTGGATGGGTTTCATCGGTTACTCCTGAATAGCTTTAGTGGGATCGCGGTATAGTTCCAAAAACCGTTCATACAATCCTTCCACGTAAACCAACTCGTTTTCACGGCGGATTTGGATAGGGTCAAAGGAGCGAATCTCAAATCCATTTTGTATGCGATTGATCAGCCGCGTGTGCATTGCGGCAGCCTCTATTCCGCAGGGGACGGTGACGATCTCTCCCGTTAGAGCTGCTTCAACAGCGGCTTCCAGCTTGTTGTAGCTGCCCGCAAAGGGATTGCCGTAGACCGTGTTGCTGCCGTCTTGGTGAATGGCAACGATT
>JAFTMF010000113.1 GCA_017452565.1 Clostridia bacterium | reverse complement strand
CGGACTTCGTCCGAGCCACCCTCCCCAGAGGGGAGGGCTCTTTTGTGCAATATCACAAACCGCTTATTTTATTATGACTTTTTCGACAGACTGGGGAGTTGCCTTTTTAAGGCAACTCCAGCCCTTCTTGAAAAAGGTGGACGAAATCTTTTGAATAAACAATGTTTCTTGCAAAGCCGCCGACTTTTCCGCTCTTTTTTTCTCAAAACCACTTGAAACTCGGTGGGATTTGTGCTATACTATAATGAATTATTCTAAAAAGGACTGATGAAATGCTCAAACTCAAACAACGCATTGCAGAGACCCTCGCCGAGACGCTGGCTTCTATGACTCCCGAGCCGGTGCCTGCCGCCGACGAGCTGGCAACTCTCTTGGAATATCCCCCCAACAGCAATATGGGCGACCTCTCTCTCCCTTGCTTCCGCTTTGCAAAGGTGATGCGCAAAGCTCCCAAAATGATCGCCGAGCAGATCGCCGCTACCTTCACCTGCCAGGGCGTGGCATCGGTGTCCGCCATCAACGGCTATCTGAATTTCAAAATCGATCCCGCATATTACGCTACCTCCGTGCTCCCCGAGATCCTCGAGAAGGGCGCTGACTACGGCAAGCTGAATATCGGGGAAGGCAAGACCGTCGTTCTCGACTACTCCTCCCCCAACATCTGCAAGCCCTTCCACATCGGCCATCTGGGCACTACCGTCATCGGCCACTCCATCCGTCTCACCCACGAATTTATGGGCTACAACTGTATCGGCATCAACTACCTTGGCGACTGGGGCACCCAGTTTGGCAAGCTGATCACCGCCTATCGCAAGTGGGGCTCCAAGGAAGAGGTGGAGAAGGGCGGCATCGACTATCTGGTGGACATCTACGTGCGCTTCCACGCCGAAGCGGAGAACGATCCCACGCTGAACGATCTTGCTCGCTACGAATTCCACAAGATGGAGGAGGGCGACGAGGAAAACATCGCTCTGTGGAACTGGTTCAAGGAAATCTCGCTGGAAGAGTACGAAAAGACCTACCGCCAGCTGGGCATTACCTTTGACTCCTACCTCGGCGAATCCTTCTACACCGACAAAATGCCTGCGCAGGTGCAGAAGCTCCGTGATATGAACCTTCTGAAGATCGACGACGGTGCATCCATCGTGGATCTGGAAGCCTACAAGCTGCCTCCTTGCTTGATTCTCAAGCGGGACGGCTCTACTCTCTATCCCACCCGTGACATTGCCGCCGCCGTCTACCGCAAGGAGACCTACGATTTCGACAAGTGCATCTACGTCACCGCAAATCAGCAGTCCCTCCACTTTGCCCAGTGGTTTAAGGTAGTGGAGTTGATGGGCTACGATTGGCACGATCAGCTGGTGCACGTTCCTTACGGCACCATCAGCGTGGAAGGCGTAAAGCTCTCCACCCGTCACGGCAATATGCTGCTGCTCCGCGACGTCTTCGCCGCCGCTATTGACAAGGTGAGCGAGATTATGGCCACCAAGTCCCCTGATCTTGCGAACCGTGACAAGGTTGCGGAAGAGGTTGGCGTGGGCGCCGTGATCTTCTACTATCTGCTGGGCGGCATCGGCAAGGACTCCAGCTTCGTGATGAGCGATGCGCTCTCCTTCGAGGGCAACACCGGCCCTTACGCTCAGTACACCTACGCCCGCACCTGCTCCATCCTCGACCGTGCCGGCGAGATTGGCGACACCGAGGTGAAGCTCACCGCTCCCGAAGAGTGCGAGCTCTTAAAGACGCTCTCCCGCTTCTCCGAGTGCGTCCTCCGTGCGATGAAGGAGTACGAGCCCTCCAATATCACCCGTTATATCCTCGACGTAGCGGCGGCATTCAACCGTTTCTACCACGAGTGCCCCATCCTCTCGGCCGAATCTGAGGAAGTGAAGAACACCCGACTGCTGCTGACCAAGGCAACCAACACCGTCCTCGGCAACGCTCTGCCTCTGATCTGCCTCAAGACACCGAGAAAGAGTTAGCTTATTTGGGGCGCCGCCCCAAACCCCGCCAAGGGAACTTTTTGAAAAAAGGTCCCTTGGAACCCTCAAAAACTTTTATAAAAGCGCCACAAATACTTGTGGCGCCAAGGTTACTGTTCCAACATTCAGGACATAGCACAGCCAAGGAGTTAGGGGGTAGAGTCTGAGGAGGGGGAAAGAAACTTCGGCGTATGAGATGGTTCTTTCCCCCTCCTCAGAAAACGAACGATTAGCACTTTTTAATAATTAGAACGATTAACAAGGAGTAACCAATATGTCTGGACATAGCAAATGGAAAAATATTATGCACAAGAAGGAGAAGACCGACGCACAGAAGGCGAAGGTGTTCACCAAAATCGGTAAGGAGATCGCCATCGCCGTACGTGAGGGCGGATCCGATCCCAACTCTAACGGCAAGCTGGCACAGCTGATCGCTAAGGCAAAGTCTCTGAACGTGCCCAATGACAACATCAAGCGCGCCGTTGATAAGGCAAGCGCAGACGGCGTAGTGTACGAGGAGTACACCTACGAGGGCTACGGTCCTGCAGGCGTTGCAGTTATCGTTACCACCGCAACCGATAACAAGAATCGTACCGCAGGCAACGTCCGCCACTACTTCGACAAGTTCGGCGGCAATCTGGGCACTCAGGGCTGCGTATCCTTTATGTTCTCCGATCAGGGTCTGATCCTCATCAACAACGAGGATGGCGACTACGAAGAGGATGCCGTTATGGAAGCCGCACTGGAAGCCGGCGCATCCGATTTCCAAGTTGACGAGATCGTGTTCGAAATCTACACCGAGCCCGACGATCTGGAGGCAGTTCGTGCCGCGCTGGAAGGCAGCTACACCATCGAGTCCGCCGAAGTCACCAAGATCCCCTCTTCCTACATCACCCTCGACGATCCCGCCGACGTAGAGAAGATGGAAAAGCTCATCGAATACCTGGAAGACGACGACGACATCCAGAATGTGTATCATAACTGGGATGAATAATAAACACGGGGCTACTGCCCCGTTTTTATTATTCAACAATTGCTTTGCAATTGTTGCCAAAGGCTCCGCCTTTGGAATCCGCCCGCTTTCTTGAAAGAAAGCGGGGCAAAGAACTTCTGAAAAGCCCGACCAATACCGGTCGGGCTGGGGAGAGATATATTATCGTAGGGGAGGGGTCTCCCCTCCCGTACCGAATTGCACAAGGACGGGAGGCGAAACGCATCCCCTACAAATTGATCGCAACTACAGTAAAAAGCCCGCAATCGATTGCGGGCTTTTTGCAATTCGTGGTGCATATGAAAGATTGCCTCTGCAATTTATGCTACTCTTGCTTCATCTGCAATTTGGGCGACAGTATCGTGCAGTTGTTGACGGATAGATTTGGATTTGAAACAATTGAATGGCACAAATATAATTGCCATAGTGAGACAATAACTTGCCAATGTTAAATCGCGCATCACTATGGCAAGCAGCGTTCCTATTACCAGCAGGAAGGTGGGGACAAATACGGCAAGCAAAAACGCCGGAATCGTGGGTTTATACTGGCATTTTACCATCCCATCCGAATCAATCTCAATGCGAAGATATTCAGCAATGCATTCACGAAAAGAGCGAGGTTTCGTCTTTACGTAGAGAGAATAAGCATTGTGTCTTGCAACGCCGTATACTTCGTCATAATCGAGTTCGAAATAATCGGAGGGAACGCGACGTTGAAAGACTTCACGAAATCGCTCGGCATCTACTTTTTGAGTCAGTATATAAGGCTTCATTTTAGTTATTCCTTCTTCGGTTCGGTGTGTGGAGATGGGTGAGGTTATGTCGGGTATCAATCAAAGCTTCCCGTATCGCTTGCCGATCTTCGAGCACAGGAATGCAGACAGCTCCTCGGCCGTGCAATCGGTGAGATCCTCTTTGCGGAAGATCTGCATCTGACGCCAGTTTACTTGGATGAAGAAGCAATCGGCGGATTCGTGAACGTACACCTTGTCCCAGCCGACACTGTAGCGGCGTGCTTTGCCGTTCTTGTCCATGCAGATGGTCATATCCGCACCGGTGAAGGTGGCAGTGGTGATCATCGAGGGGGAGAATAGGCGGGGGAAATACACCGACAAAAACAGTGAGATCGCTGCCAAAAACGCCAATCCGATATTGAGCCAGTTCAGCCAATCATCGGGCCGGGCGAAACCGTCAAGCGTGCGCAGAAGAGCGGTCGTCATCCAAAGGGACGCCGCTACCAGCGTCAAGATGCGATTCGTCTTGTTCGCCAGTTGCCACTTGCGGTGCAGCTCGTTGGTCTGTTTGGTGGTGATACGGATGGGTGTAGTCATAGTTTTCTCCTTACGCAACCTCTGCGCTCATAATATCTATATCATACTCTTCGATCTCGACTTGCTGAATCTTGATCCACATAAAGTAGTTTCCGCCTTCGGTTTCTACATCACAGGGGATCAGGAAGGTAGAATGACCAACGTATGCGAAATCATAGTCCCGATTCAGCGAAACACGGTGCAGTTCGCCGTACTCCGATTCAAAAGCAGCGTCATTGTCCAATGACTCTTGAATGAGCTCGCATTTTGCCTCGGTCATACCCGTTTGATCGTATTTCTCAAACGCTTTGTAGGCGAAAAAGAAAGCACAAATCAGCACGTGATAGATCAGCACGATCGCAATGAGTCCGATGATTTTCTTTTTGGTTAATTGAATAGTCATATAATTTCCTTCTTTTGTCTGTTTGGTGGGGAGTTCAAAAGTGTTATTCCGCTTTTGCACCGGTCTGTTTTTTTCGTAGTACGATTGCAACTACAACTACCGTAGCAGCTACGAGGATTACGCCCACAATCATCGGGACGAGCCATCCCGAGGAAGACACGTTGAGAATCTCGGCTGCTTCTGCTTCATCCTCGCCGAATGCGATGTGTTTTTCATCCATAGCGAAACAGTAGGCATCCTTGACAGGCTCTACCATCAGATAGCCACCATCTTCGGTTTGAATAATTTTGTTGTCGTTGGCAGTTTCAATGGCAACGTATAGATTGCCGGAAGAAAGAGCATCGTCTGCCTTCCATTGCAGTTTGACGGTCTCTTTGCAGCCGGATGCAGTGAATGCAGACTCGGGGAGGTCATCGGGAGCCATTCGCAGGTGATTGCGAGATGAATTGCCACGGCTATCGGTGATCTCAAACCCGGGGGCAAAGACGGTGACCGATTCCACGGTATCGTCCAGTGCCGACAGCTTTATCGTCAATTCGATTTCATCGGTCTTGGCGAAGCGGGAGGCGGGCAGGGTGATTTCCACTGATCTTTCGTTGGATGCGGCATAAGCCGGAGACAACAAGCTTGCCGCAATCAGGAGCAAGGTGAGTAACAAGTATAACGGTTTCTTCATCTTCATCTCTCCTAATAGGATGTAGTTATTTCTCATTTTCCCAAAAAGGGCGGATACTTGGCGGGGATTTCTTTTAGTATAAGCTGTGAATATTAAAGTGCCAACACGAGCATACCTGCGCCGATGATGGCATTGGCGATGCCTGCTGCGAATAGGTAGAGGGTAATGATTCCCAGAATCTGACGGTAAGTTGCTCGCTCTTCGGGAGTTCTGAGCATTCGCTTCACTGTGTCTATCTCTCCATAAGGGGCGATTGGATTGCGTGCTTTGCGG
>JAFTMF010000112.1 GCA_017452565.1 Clostridia bacterium | reverse complement strand
AGATTGCCGCCGTGGGCGGTGTTTTCCCAGCCGAGGATACTATAGATCTCGTCCCGGTAGTCTGCCGCATAGTCGCTGCCATGACGGATGGGCTCCTCTGCCACCGCCGGATATACGTCCAGCGCCATAGGGCAGTAGTAGGCGGCGTAGTTTGCTTGCAGACAGACTGCTGTGGGGGGATGGGTGGAAATAGTTGTAGTTTTGTTTTGCATAAGAGTTACCTTTGAAGATGGATTTGAAATGATTCCTTTCTTTCGATTGTGTTTATACTAACAATCGAGAAATGGCAAATCTTGCGGTGTTTGGGAAAATATTTTGAAAAATATTGTAAAAAAGGCTCCCTCCGAATCCCCTCTCCGTCACGCCTTTGGCGTGACACCTCCCCCGGAGGGGGAGGCTGATTTGGCTCTCCCTTTGTAGCAGTTGCGGAGCAACTGCATGGAGCATCCCGCATAGCGGGTGAGAGGGCTCTTGGGGATGTTACTCATACACGCTCTCGGCTAAGCGGATGGCATCTTCGTAGCTTTCGAATAGACCGTCGATCACGTATTTGTACTCATAATCTTGCCAAACCAGAGTATAATAATTTGAATAATCCGTATATCTGAACACAACTCCATCAAAGCCGCAGATCTTGATATCACTTGCAATTCCGTGTTCTGAATCACCCATAGTTTGAGAATTGATAATCATTTGCATGAATGTAATCATGTATTCGCCGGATTGATCTAAATAATCCAACATGAACGTGCCTGATGCCAATTTGACTAACGGCGTATATCCATACGGAATATAGCCGGGTGTATAGCTCTTTTCAATGATTTTCGACGGCTCGTCTACCGGCGATCCGGGCTTGTTGTTCACGCTCTCTGCCATTTGGAGGAGTTGGGCGAGGCTGTCGAACCAGCCGTGAATATTATATCTATACATTGTATCTTGCCAATATAACACATATTCCGTCGGATCATCTGAATAGGTAAGCAAAATACCATCCCAACCGTTAATCGTGATGTCTGTGGCAGTTGCATCTTCTGCATCACTATAACTATTGGAATCAATTATCATTTGATTATATGTGATAACATTCTTATCAGATGCATCGTAATATACCATCATATAGTTATTCATCAATAGCCACCCTTCCGAGCTATACCCCGCCGGCATATACCCGGGAATCATCACCTTTTCAATCGACTTAGGAGGGTTCGCAGGCTCGGTGGGCTGCTCCGGCTCGACGGGTGGCGTGGGATGGGATGAGGTGGCGTAGACGCTCTCGGCCATTAGGATAAGCTCGTCAACGGTTTCGACATAACCCATAATGCAATATTTATATTGATTGTCTTGCCAATATAGATTATAAAGATTGGGGGTATCTTCGTATGTAAACAAAACTGCAGTAAAACCATTAATAGTTAATTCTGTAGCTGTTCCTGTTTCCGCATCCGCATGACTTTTTGAACTGATAGTCATTTGATTATATGTTATCGTATATTCGCCAGCTTGATTATAAAATACTAACATATAGTTGGTACGCAATATGACACTCTCTGTCGTCCATCCCTGTGGCATATAGCTCGGTGCATAGATGGTTTCGATACGCTTCGGCGCCTCTTCTACAAAACCTCCCGCCTCGACATACACGCTCTCGGCCATAGTAATCAGCTGGTCAAGGCTATCGAACTGCCCGTAGAAGCTGTAGCGGTACTCGTAATCCTGCCAGTAAAGCATATATACGCTGGGCTGATCTTCATAAGTAAGCAATACTCCGTCCCAGCCGTTGACCGCCAGTTCAGTGGCAGTAGCTCCATTTGCATCTACGGAACTATCGCTATCAATAATCATTTGAACGAATGTAATAATGCTTTCCCCGTCAGCATTATAATAATCTATCGAAAATATAGTGCCGGTATTTCTACTCTCCGCCGTCCACCCATTGGGCATATATCCGGGCACGCGCACCGCCTCGATGGACTTGGGCGCGTCGGGGATGGGAGTGTTGGGCTTCTGGGTGGGTCTATTGTTGTCCGCAGAGTTTGCCCCTGGCTTGCGGTTGGGGTTTGCGGGAACGAAGTCGATCTTCACCGACTCGTCGCCCCAAGTGAGTACCACCTTCCAAATCGCCTCGCGGATTTCGGGATGGGCTACGCAAGCGGCCAGCGCAACGGTTGCGGCGGCAAGGGCGGCAATCAGCACGGTGCGCAGTACCTTCCACACCTTGCGGCGGGTCTTCTTGCCCTTCTCGATGCGAATCATTCGGTTGATCTTACGCTCGGTCTCCTCGCTGAGAGCGGCGTCTGTCTCGGCCGACAGAAACGCCTCGGTCTCCTGCCGCATATACTCAGCGGTAGCTAACGCAAGGATAGTGTCCAAACGGTCAAATTGAATCTGTTTGCTCATTTTTCCACCTCCTTACAGCTCGGAAAGCATCTTCCGCAGGCTGTTCTTGGCGCGGAACAGTCGGGAATCGGCGGCATTACGGCTGAGTTTCAAGAGATCGGCAATCTCGCCGTTGCGGTAGTGGTAGAAATATTTCAGCACCACTACGGTCTGCTGTTCTTCGGGCAGACGGCGGATCAGCTCGGCCACCTTCTGAATGAACTCGCCATCCAGCACAGCCTGCTCTACCTCTGCATCGGGGTCGGCAAAGTCCACGGTGACCGCCTCGTCCTCGTCATCGTACACGGTGGAGGAAGTCTCACGGGCGTATTGGCGGGACTTCTTCTGATAAGCGTTCAGCGCCACGTTTTTCGTACACACGGCGATGAGTCCGGGGAGCTTGTCTTTCTCCACCTCGGTGAACTTTTCCAGATTGTCGATGATCCGCACGAAAGTGTCGGTGACGGCGTCCTCCGCATCGGCTTGATTTTTCAGGATGCCCATACAGATCGCCAGCATCTTTTTGTGGTATCGGTTGTATAATTCTTCGACGAAGGAGCGCTCTTCTTCGCTCTCAATCGCCATCAATAGGGTGAATATCATAATTCGTCGGGATGCGTCCTCGGCATCTTCTCCTTTATAGATAGTATGATTATATCATAGAAATGGTGAAATGTAAAGTGAATGAAAAGAAAAAAAGCCTCGGTAAGAGGCTTTTTGGGGACTATGGGGTATTGCTCTTGGCGGTATTGATGGAGGAAACCAGCATCACACGAATGCTCGTGCAGGCCGCGTCCAGCGATTGATATTCGCCCTCGGTGAGATAGTTCGTCTGATACAAAAGCTCCAGCCAATATCCGGTTTCGTTGGCTTCTTTCAGAGCGATCTGCAGCTTTGCAATAAAATCCGCTTTCCCGTGCGCATACTGCGCTTCACGGATATTTGCACCGATAGACGTGCCGCTTCTGCCGATTTGATTGGATATGATAGATTCACGCCGTTCCTTCAAAGATTTGACGAGGTTGATGATAGATACGGCGAAATCCATGGATTGAACAGACAGTTTATCATTTCTCATTTTAACATACCACCGCCGAATTATTGTTTAGCGTGAATCGAATCTACCACAAATGAAGTATCGACTTCGTCGATATGAAGTACTCGCGAATTGCTTCGCAATTCACGAGCATGAAGTGTTCCGCTACGCGGAACATGAAGCGAAGTGCGCCCGCTCCCACTCATGCGCCGTCGAGGCGCGCTTCATAGGGCGAAGCCCTGCTTCATTTCTTCATGCGCCGCAGGCGCACTTCATTCGAAAAAAGCACCTTTGTCTACGACAAAGGTGCTTTTTTCGTGGCGCGCCCTAGAGGATTCGAACCTCTGACCTACCGGTTCGTAGCCGGGCACTCTATCCGCTGAGCTAAGGGCGCACATCGATTGCCTAAATATAATATCACAAACAATGGCGCTTGTCAAGCCCTTTTACAAAATTTTCTCAAAAAATTTCCACTATTTTTTGCTCATCTTCCCTGCTTCGCTTTGTGGCTTTTGCTGAGAATCCACCATACCACCGCTACGAAGGCGCCCAGCAGGAGAGTCACGCCGCCCAGACGCAGCCACATTCCGCGGGCCGTGTCACTGCCGTCGGTGGAAATGCCGTACTGCTCGGCCACTTCTGCCGCAAGAGGATTTTCGGAAACGTCCATAGCTAAGTTTTCGCAGCCCATCAGAGCATCTGTGCCGATCTCGGTGAGGGTGGCGGGCGCTGCCAGCGACTGCAATCTGCCACAGCTGTGGAAGGCACGGTCGCCGATGGTGGTAAGGGAGGGAGAGAAGGTGGCTTCCTTCAGATCGTCGCAGTTTTGGAATGCCTCGATGCCAATTACGGTCACACCGGGTGCGGTGATCGACTTCAGGCTCTTGCAGTCGGCAAAGGCACGGGGGCCGATCTCGGTGACGGTCTCGGGGAGGGTGATGGATTTGAGCTTGGTCTGTGCGGTAAACGCTCCCTCGGCAATGGAGACAACCTGCTTGCCGTCAATCTCGGCAGGAACCTCCAGCTTGGTGGGATCGCCGGAATAACCCTCGATGGTGACAGTGCCGTCCTCCAGCGTGAAATAGGAAAACTCTGCCAGTCGGTTGTCGGTAAAGCGCAGAACCACCAACAAAATAATCACTGCCATTGCAATGACCGATACGGTCAACAGTAAACGATAACGAAATTCGTCTTTTTGCATATACGTTTCATCCTTTCGAAGATGCATCGGGAATCTTATCTTATTGTATCACAGATTTCCACGCAAATAAAGACCTAAATGTAAATTTTCCGCCCCTTTGAATGGATCGGAGCGACTTTGCCGATACTTTTTGCAATCTTTTTCGCCGAGGTGCCCCTATGAAACTTCCCGCTGACTATGAAACCGCCAAATCCTATCTGGAGAGAGATTGCGGCTACGAAAAATGCTTCGATCTGCGCCTGCGAAACCTTACCTTAGGCAGACGGCAGGCGACCCTCTTCTATCCCGCCTCGATGACCTCATCGGAGAGCTTGGAGCGGATGCTCTCCGCCTATCTCGGCTGTCCCGTGGAGATTAACGACACCGCAGAGTCCTACACCTCCCGCTGTCTCATCGTTGGCAACCTCACCCTCACCGACGATCTCACCTCCGCCGCCTCGGAGGTACGGGCAGGCAGTTCTCTGCTGCTGGTGGATGGATTTGATAAACTGCTGGTCACCGATACCAAGTCGCTCCCCTCCCGCGGGGTCACCGAGCCCCAGCACGATCAGGTTCTGCGAGGCTCCAGGGAGGGCTTTACCGAGCATCTGATGGAGAACACCGCCATCCTGCGGCGACGGCTGAACACCCCTGCCCTCCACCTCGAACGGGTGGCGGTGGGCGACCGTGTGCCAACCAATCTCATCCTCTGCTTTGTGGAGGGACGTGCAGACCCCGGTTACGTGAAGAACATACGGGAGAAGCTCTGCTCCATCCGTGTGGACGCTCTCTCGCTGGGGCAGGAGTCGCTGGCCGAGTGCCTCTATCACCGTAAGTGGTACAATCCCTTCCCCAAATTCCGATACACCGAGCGTCCCGATGCAGCAGCGGCGATGCTGCTGGAGGGATCGGTGCTCATCCTCTGCGATGCCTCCCCCCAGGTGATGGTGCTCCCCGTGGGGATTTTGGACTTTTTGCAGGAAACCGACGATTTCTACTTTCCGCCGCTGCTGGGCACCTATTTGCGGATTCTGCGACTGTTGGTGTTCTGGCTCTCCCTCTTCCTCACGCCGCTGTGGTATCTGCTGATTCGCAATCCCGATTGGATTCCCTCTTGGCTGGAGTTTATCAAGCTCACCGAGAAGCCCGAACTGCCCATTCTCATCCAGCTGCTTCTGGTGGAGTTCACCATCGACGGGATGAAGCTGGCGTCGCTGAACACCCCCAATATGCTGGGCAACTCCCTGTCTGTGGTGGCAGGATTGATCCTCGGCGACTTTGCCATTCAGGTGGGCTGGCTGGAGCCCGAGGTGATTTTATATATGGCCTTCGTGTCTATGGCCAACTTCGCTCAGCCCTCCTTCGAGCTGGGCTACGCCTTCAAGTTTATGCGGATTTTGCTGCTCATCGCCACTGCGCTCTTCAATGCGTGGGGATTTGGGCTGGGACTTGTCACCATCCTTCTGCTCATCGGGCTGAACAAGACCGTGGACGGCAGCCGCAGTTATCTCTATCCCCTGATCCCCTTTGACCGCAAAGTGCTCTTCCGGCAATTCTTCCGTGTCAAGCTCCCAAATACCCAAAAACCGAAAAAAGGTTAATTCTGCATAGCAAATCGGGAAAATTTTTCGGAAAATCATCGGTTTTGCCATTTACAATTGGGTTCGAATATGATATAATAGTACAATCTATTCATTCCCGAAATGAGGCGTATCCCAAGATGAAAAAAAGTGCAAGCGAATTGTCTCTGGAACTGGCACGGCTGGCCGAGCTTTGTCAGGAAAATTCCACCATCGACTCTTCCCTTTATCCTAAATATGACGTAAAACGCGGCCTTCGTGACAAAGAAGGTAAAGGCGTTCTCACCGGCCTGACCAAGATCTCCACCGTCCTGCAAAACAAAGAGGTGGACGGCAAACTGGTACCTGCCGACGGCCGTCTCTACTATCGCGGCGTCAACGTGAACGATCTGATCAACGGCGCTCGCCGTGACAGCCGCTACGGCTTCGAGGAAACCATCTTCCTCCTGCTCTTCGGCAAGCTCCCCAACGAGGAGGAGCTGTCCTCTTTCTCCGATATTCTGGCCACTCAGCGCAGACTGCCCAAGAACTTCGTCCGTGACGTCGTTATGAAAGTGCCTACTGCCGACATTATGAGCTCGCTGGTGCGCTGCATTATGACTCTCTCCTCTTACGACAAGCGGGCTATGGACACCTCCGTGGAGAACGTTACCCGTCAGTGTATTGATCTGATCTCGGTGACTCCTCTGCTGGCGGTTTACAGCTATCACGCTTTCCGTCACTATCGACTGGATAAGCCTCTGTATATTGCGCCTCCCAAGGAAAATCTGTCTATCGCTGAGAACATTCTCTATATGCTCCGTCCCAGCGGCAAGTACACCCATCTGGAAGCACAGCTGCTGGATGCGGCGCTGACTCTCCACGCCGAGCACGGCGGCGGTAACAACTCCACCTTTACCATGCACGTGGTTACCTCCTCGGGTACCGACACCTATTCTGCAATGGCGGCCGCTCTCTGCTCCCTGAAAGGCCCCAAGCACGGCGGTGCCAACATCAAGGTAGTTCAGATGTTTGACGATCTCAAGCGGAGTGTTGCCGATTGGACCGATGACGAGCAGATCGAGGAGTACCTCACCAATCTTCTTCGCAAGAAGGCTTTTGACCGTGCCGGTCTGATTTACGGTATGGGTCACGCCGTTTACACCATCTCCGACCCCCGTTGCCGACTCTTAAAGCAGTACGTTCGTGAGCTGTCCGAGGAGCTGGGCTATCAGAAGGAGTTCGCCCTCTACGAAAAGGTGGAGGAAATGGCCCCCAAGATTATGGCAAGAGAGCGCAAGCTATTAAAGCCGGTCAGCGCCAACGTGGACTTCTACAGCGGCTTTGCCTATCGGATGCTGGGTCTTCCTATGGAGCTCTTCACTCCCCTCTTCGCTACCGCCCGTGTGGCCGGTTGGAGCGCACACCGTCTGGAGGAGCTCATCAGCGGCGGCAAGATCATCCGTCCCGCCTATATGAGCGTCATCGACGAGGTGGATTACTGCCCGCTTTCTGACAGAACATAAAATTTTCTTCAAAAAATCAAAGATCCGTCACATTCGGATCTTTATTTTTTCAGATTAAATTATGTTTTCTATGGTATAATATATTTAATCTGTATAGCCTGAAAGGAGATACCCTATGCGTATTCTGATTATCGAGGACGAACTGAAGCTGGCAGAAGCACTGTCTCAGATCCTCAACAAAAACCGCTACGGCAGTGATATTGCCACCGACGGCGAGACCGGCCTGGACATGGCAATGTCGGGCATCTACAACATGATTCTGCTGGACATCATGCTCCCCAAAATGAACGGTATGGATCTGCTCCGCCGTCTGCGTGCTTCCGGCATCACTATTCCGGTAATCCTGCTCACCGCAAAAGATGACCTGAGCGACAAGGTCAACGGTCTGGATGCAGGTGCCGACGATTACCTCACCAAGCCCTTCCAGAGCGAAGAGCTGATGGCACGTATCCGTGCCCTCTCCCGCCGCAACGCCGAGCTGGTTCCCGAGAGCGTCATCACCTACGAGGACGTTACCCTGAACCTGGCTACATACGAGTTGTGCTGCGGTGATCGCAGCATCCGTCTGGGTCTCAAGGAAATGGGCATTGCCGAAATGCTGATCCGCAGCGGCAAGCGCATCGTTCCCAAGGAAGAGATTTTGGTAAAGATTTGGGGCTACGACACCGAAGCAGAGTACAACAATGTTGAGGTTTACATCTCCCTGCTCCGCAAGAAGCTGAAGCACATCCACGCCAACATCAGCATCTGCACCGTCCGCGGTGTAGGCTATAACCTCTATCCCGAAGTATTCAACAAATGAGTGAGCACCTCTTTCGGCGGCTGCGGCTGAGATTTATCATCATCAGTATGAGCCTGCTGTTGGTGTTCCTGCTCACCGTCTGCATCGCCGTTTACTGTGCGATGTCCTCCTCTCTTTCCCAGCGCAGTGAAGCGGTGCTGGACTATACCGCCGAGCTGATTCGCACCGGTCATTACGTCCAAGGAAGCGGCGCCGTGCAGAATCCCCCTGCCGCAGACCGCAATCCTCCCCCCTTTCCGGGGTATTATAACTCCCCGCTGGACGAGGATACCATCCGCAAGAAAAGCTGGGCACTGCTCCACGGAGACATCCATCTGGACGCCATCCTGCTGGAACAGGTACTGGTGCTGTATATCGACGGGGACGATGCCATTCAGCGGATTCTGAAAAACGGCATCCATCAAAGCGAGTATGCGGACGCTGTGGGCGTAAAGCTGGACACATTCCTCCACGCCAAGGCAGGCGAGGAAGGAACGGTGAAATTCGACGATGAAAGCCATCGCTACAAGCGGTACACCATCGAAGAGCAGACCGTCTTTTTGATGGTCAGCTGTGAGAGCGATCAGATCAGCCTGCAACAGCTGATGCTGATTCTCTCCTCCATCGGCGTGCTGTCTATTTTGGTACTGCTCTGTTTCTGTTATTATCTCTCCGGGCGTGCCATCAAGCCGCTGGAGCAAAGCTGGCAACAGCAACAGCAATTTTTGCACGACGCCTCCCACGAGCTGAAGACGCCGCTGGCGGTGATCTCCACCAACATCGAGGCGGTGCGCAGCTGTCCCGGCGACACCATCGCCAAGCAGGACAAATGGCTCTCCTACATCGCCGACGAGGCCGAGGATATGCGGAATCTGGTGAACGATATGCTCACGCTGGCCAAAGGGGATGCACCCTCCCGTGGTGATCGGGTGATGGTGACCTTCTCCCTCAGCGACACGGTAGAGGAAGCGGGGCTTCTGATGGAAGCCAACGCGCTGGACGCAGGCATCCTGCTGGACACCGACGTGGAAGAGAACATCGAGTTCATCGGCAATCCCGACGATATTAAGCATCTGCTCCTGATTCTGCTGGACAACGCTCTGAAGAACACATTCGAGGGTGGTCAGATTGATCTGGCACTCCACAAGAACAAGGACGGCCTGCTGATTACCTGCAAGAACACCGGACGCGGCATTCCCGCATCCGAACTGCAAAACATCTTCCGCCGATTCTATCGGGTGGATCCCTCCCGCGCCCGCCTTACCGGCGGCTCCGGATTGGGGCTTTCCATTGCCGAGCGAATCGTAGGAAGCTACAAAGGCAAAATCTGGGCGGAAAGCGAAGAGGGCAAATGGGCGCTCTTCTGCGTGAGACTGCCTGCCATCAAAGAATAACTGCGCATCTGCGCTCTGCCGAGCGAAGTGAAGGAAACTTCATTTCGCTCGGCATCTTCCATCTCAACACAGAAAGGAAACTCTCACAATGTTTGGATTATTTGCAAAAAAGGAACTGAACGTCGCCGCTGCGAAGGCATTCTGGGATTGGTTTGCCGCCAAGGAAGAATGGATCATCGCCAATATTAATACCAACGGTATGGCCGTGGTATGGGCAGTGGACGAGCAGATCAAGCCTGTTTTCCCCTACTTTAAGAAGGAGCTGGAGTTCCAGCTGGGCTTCAACGACGGAAAAGGCGAGTTCTTTTTCTTCCATTTCGGCAACAAGACCCTGCAAAAGGATGCCGAGACCTTTGGCAATATGATGCCCGACGATCTGGCGACCCGCTGGACTTACGTCACCGAAGCATAAAGCATCTGTCAATCCCTCCGAGGATCACCTCCTCGGAGGGATTTTTTCGTCACCGAACCGCCTTCCCTCTCATACAATGATAGCGGATACTGTTTCAATCGCTCGTGAGGGGCTGACAGCATCCACCCTCGAATTTACGGAGGAAGGTATATATAGAATGATGGAAATGAAAAAATCCCCCGCAGCTCTTCTGCTGGGTGGGGATCACCGTATGACGTACACGGCAGACGTCCTTGCCAAGAAGGGCTACGCCGTCTCTCTTTGGGGGCAGGAGACCGATGCCTCTCCCCCTAAAATGGAATCTGCCATCCGCGGCGTCTCGCTGGTGGTGCTCCCCATCCCCGTCACACGGGACGGCGTGCATCTCAATGCGCCGATGGCAAAATCGCCCATTATGCTGTCCCAAATCGTCTTAGCCCTCCGTCCGGGACAGACGGTAGCGGGCGGCACGCTTCCCAAAGCCATCGCCGAGGCCATCCGCGCCAAGGGATGCGAAATCTACGATTATCAGGCCGACGAGGACTTTGCCCTGCACAATGCCCTTGCCACCGCCGAAGGGGCCATCGCTATGGCAATTTCCGAGTCCCCCGATCTGCTGGCAGGCAGCAGATGCACCGTCATCGGCTTCGGGCGGATCGGTAAACAGCTCTGCCGTCTGCTGAAGGCGATGGGCGCCAACGTGTCGGTGCTGGCGCGCAAGTCCATCGACCGCACGCTGGCAAAAACGCTGGGCTACCCCGCTCACCCCATCGAAGTTGGAGAGTCTGTGCTCAAACAGTCCACGCTGATTTTCAACACCGTCCCCGTCTGTCTCTACGATTTTGATCGGCTGGGACTTACCGCAGACGCCATCGTGATCGATCTGGCGCCCATCTATCCTGCCGGCGACTCGCCCAAGATCATTCGGGCAGCGGCGCTCCCTGCCAAATACGCCCCCGCCTTTGCGGGACGGCTGATCGGAAAGT
The DNA here is from genome assembly GCA_017452565.1 of Clostridia bacterium. Classification (GTDB taxonomy): domain Bacteria; phylum Bacillota; class Clostridia; order Oscillospirales; family CAG-272; genus CAKSQF01. The sequence goes on along the minus strand of JAFTMF010000112.1, from coordinate 3,319 downwards.
GTATTCTCGCCCATCCGGGCAAAGAGGAGGGAGCGCTATGATCGGTTACGCTTGTTGCGGATCTTTCTGCACCCTTTCCCGCTCGCTGAAGCAAATGGAGACACTTGCGAAGAAATACTCGCTCTTTCCCATCGTCAGCCCTGCGGTTGCCACTACCGACACCCGTTTCGGCAAAGCGGAGGATTTCCTCGCCCTGATGGAAGCCATCAGCGGGCGTGCCCCCATTACCACCATCGCTGAGGCCGAGCCGCTGGGGCCCGCCATCCCGCTGGAGGCGCTGATTATCGCTCCCTGCACCGGCAACACGCTGGCAAAAATGGCCAACGGCATCACCGACACCTCGGTAACCATGGCAGCCAAAGCACACCTACGAAACGGCCGACCGCTGATCATCGCCCTTGCCAGCAACGATGCGCTGTCGGCCAATCTCCGCAACATCGGCACCCTGCTGGAGCGGAAGAACATCTTCTTCGTCCCCCTGGGGCAGGACGATCCTGCCACGAAACCCCACAGCATGGTCTGCGATTTCGCCCGCATCGAAGAAACCCTTGAAGCCGCGCTGGAAGGGCGACAGCTGCAGCCGCTACTGAGGAGGTAACGCCGTGGGGAAACTTCTTGAAAGAAGTTTCCCCACACCCCTTCAAGAACTTTATAAAAAGCGGCGCAAATACTTGCGCCGCAACGGATATAAAAAACGGGCTCGGCAAGTATTTGCCGAGCCTTTTAGTAAAGCTTTTGGGGAGTCCAGAGGACCTTTTCTCGAAAAGGTCCTTTGGCGTTTCCTTATCTCTTTATCAGATTCAGTAGCAGAGTCCACAGCTTTTCGCAGCTGGGGATGTAGAGTGCCTCGTCGGGGGTATGGATGTCCTTGAGGGTGGGGCCGATGGAGATAGCGTCGCAATTGCCGTCGAAAGCGGAGACGATAATGCCGCACTCCAGACCTGCGTGGATAGCGTTGACGATGGGGGTGGAGTCTGCGCCGAAGGTTTCCTTGTAAACCTCCACGAAATCGGTTGCCAGCTTGGAATTGGGATTGAAGTCCCAGCCTGCGTGGCGGTCTTCGATTTCCATCTCCACCTTCAGAGCCTTTGCCAGCCGCTTGAAGGTGAGGGTGAGAGCATCCATCTCGCTGTCCGAGGAGGAGCGTGCCATCACTGCCACCTGCACTGCCTCGGGAGTGGTGGTTACCACACCGGTGTTAGAGGAAGTGCGGACGAATCCCTCCACGAAGGGAGACATGGCTACCACGCCGTCGGGGAGAAGGGTCAGCAGATTGATCACCGTGGAGCTGTCCTTGTAGGTGAGCATCCCCTCGGAGGGTGCGCCCTTGCCTACGATCACCTTGAACGCAGAGTCGGCAGCCGAAAGTTCCTTCTTCAGCTTGGCTTCCTCAGCCAGCAGGATGGCGGTTGCCGCCTTGGGATCGTCTACGTACAGCTCGGCGAACGCCTCGCGGGGGATGGCGTTGCGCTTGTTGCCGCCGCTGATGGTCACCAGATTGAAGGGAGTGTCCTCGTAGAGCACCGCCAGCAGCCGTCCCATAATGCGGTTGGCATTGCCGCGGCAGAGGTGAATGTCAGCGCCCGAGTGACCGCCGGCCAGTCCCTTCACCGTGATCTTGATGGGTCTGCCGGGGCAGGCGATCCGATCGGTGGGGAGGGTGTACATCAGATCCATACCGCCTGCGCAAGAGGCGGTGGCAACTCCCTCGTCCTCCGAGTCCAGATTGATGAGACGGCGTGCGGTGATGCGGGAGTAGTCGAACTTCCCTGCGCCCTCCATACGGGTTTCCTCGCCGGTGGTGATCAGGCACTCCAGCTTGGGATGGGAGATGGTGTTATCGTCCAAAATCGCCATAATGATGGCAACGGCGATACCGTCGTCACCGCCCAGCGTAGTACCGCCGGCACGCATCCAATCACCGTCGATATAGGGAACGATAGGATCGGTAAGGAAATCGTGTTTGACGTCGGCGTTCTTCTCGCAGACCATATCCATATGACCCTGCAAAAGCAGAGCGGGCTTGTCGGCACAATCGGGGGTGGCTTCTTTGACGATCAGCACGTTCAGCGCCTCGTCTTGATAGCAGAAGAGACCTCTTTCACGGGCAAAGTCCATCAGATAGTCGGAAATTGCCTGCTCGTTCCCCGATCCGTGGGGGATTTTACAAATATCTTCGAAAAAACGAAGCATTCCTGCGGGCTTGAGCCCTTCGGTAATATAATTCATCGAAATCATTCCTTTCGTAATTATCAAAGTCAAAAGGTGGAGATGCCGCATCCCGATGCGATCAGCACCACGGAAATGGCAATCACCATACATTTTTCAAACAAAGAGCGGTTTTGGAAGTGCCCCAAAAGCCGCGCACCGCAAATCAGTGCGGGGAAAGCGGCACCTGCGAAGATCAGCGTGAAGCCGATGATCTGCACCAGCCCCATAGAACTGCCCAGTAGTGCTTCGCCTGCATCCGATACCTGCATAAAGGCAACGGCTATCAGAATGGTGAGCAGCCGCAGGCTCAGCGGCAGCACGAAGCCGCCGGTACGGGAGCGTACGTAAGCAATCCCTGCGGAGATGATCATCATCGGGAGCAGAATATAGAGATCGGGGTGATACAGGCCGCCTGCCACTCCCAAAATCACAAAGGGGAGCCAAGGGAGAGTCTTCCAAATGCCCTTCAAACGGGCAAAGAGGAAGCAGTCGAAGAGCAAGCTCTCACAAATAGCAGCCAGCACGATGAGAAGTGCCACCAAGGCGTGGGAGGACGTATAACTGTACACGTGGAAGCTGGTGACCGCAAATCCGGGCACCAACAGATGGGAGAGCAGAAACAACGGGATCACCGCCAGCAGACAGCCCACCCAAATCAGCGACGCACCTGCAATCTCCCGCATCGACTGTCCGCCGGGTGCAAGGAGACGCCTTGCCGTCATACCGGTACGTTTTGCGATGATCAGCACCACCGCCGCCGAGCCGATCTGACAGAGGTAGAATGCTCAGATGCCGATGACACCGGGCAGGAAGGAGCCTACTGTGCCGAAGAGCAAAAAGCTGATGCCCCACACCAGCAGACAATCCAATAGTTTCAGTTGGTTGGTATTCAAGGGGAAGGATCACCTACCCTTTCACATTCGATATTTTTCGATAAAAATCAAAAAGGGACTACCGAAGTAGTCCCTTTGTAGCTTTTAGCCAAGCTTAGTAGAGTTCACCTTGACGCCGGGACCCATAGTGGATGCCAGGACACAGCTCTTGATATACTGACCCTTAGCAGCAGCGGGCTTCGCCTTGATGATAGCAGCCATCAGAGTGTTCAGGT
>JAFTMF010000111.1 GCA_017452565.1 Clostridia bacterium | reverse complement strand
GGCTGAGGGCGGCGAAGGCTGGGTAACGCTGGACTTCGGCGCAACCTACTCTCTCAGCGAGGCTTCGATCTTCTTTGCAGGTATGGAGGGCGACAAGTTCACCTCTGCCGACAATGCAAAGGCGGTCAAGGTGGAAGTCAGCACCGACGGCGCCGATTGGACGGCCGTGATCGAGGGAGCAATCACTGACGCTGATTGGGTTTGCCTGCCCTTCGGAGCCATCGACGGCAGATATATGCGCATCACCGTCACCGATCCCGGCGAGAGCGGCATCGCCCGCATTGCCGACGTAAACGTAAACGGCGTTGCCAAGTAAGATAGTTGAATATATGAGAATCCCCCGAATTCGTGAGAGTTCGGGGGATTGGATTATTTGAGCGGTTGATCCTTACTGTTACGGAGTGAGGTATGACCGTCTTCTATAATAATATCGTAGTATTCGGTGGTGTTCTTATACTCCATACAAACCTGTAACTTATCTACATATCCTGCAGTGCTGATACGGAAGTACATTTTTTGAGGTATATCAAAGTTATAATATAAATCGTGATACAAGTATTCTACGTCTCGCTTCACGGTAAAAGTGAAGGTAAATACACCTGAGGTTGGGCCGTATCCTAATACACATTCGTCCTCAATTCCGTCTTTGTCAAAGTCATAGATGATGCTGTCATAGCTATAGTAAGAATTACTGCTGACATGAACGGCAGAAGTGCGGTTGAGGTAAACTATCCATGGTTCAATTTCGTATTCTGCTTGAAATCCATAGGAGTCTAGGGATTGAGGATGAAACTTGATTTTATCTAACTTATATTGGACGGTCACAATATTTCCCTCTTGCAGTTTAGAAGTATTGTCCCAATGCACATAGTAATAGTTTCCGTTGTCGTCTATTCCGTAGAAGTAGTCCTCTCCGATAGCAGGAAAGGCATCCGGATAAGGTGTATTTTCCCAAGGAGCGATTATTTTCAAGACAACGACTTGGCCAACGACTTGGGATGAGGAAGGGATTCCCGCTTGATAAAGAGGAGATTTCGTTCCCACCGGATTCGTCCAAAATCCCACCACCAGCACCGCCGCGGCGATCACTACCGCACCGATCACCCATACCGTGGGCTTTTTGTAGTGGAGGATGGACTTGATCCGTCCCTTCACTCCAACCTCGCCGAATGCCAGCGGGCAGGCGGTGATACGCATCTTGGGCAGACTGCAGGAAAGGAGCGCCTCCGAATAAGCCGCCTTGTCCTCGCCGTCCATTTTGCCGATCACCTTTTCGTCGCAAGCCGTCTCCAAATCACGGCAGAAGAAGATATAGGCAATCCACACCAAGGGATTGAACCAGTGCAGGGTCAGAAGCAGATAGCCCAGCGGCTTCCACCAATGATCGAGCCTTGTAAGATGGGCTTTCTCGTGGGCGATAACGTGGGAGATGGCAGCAGCATCCATCGCCGAGGGCAGATAGATGTGGGGACGGAAGATGCCCAAAATAAAGGGCGTGTCAATGCCGTCGCAGATGCGGATGCGGGGATCGTTGATCTTGCCGCTATCTTCCAAAGGAGCGGAAATCTGCACCCGACGGGCAAGGCGAAGATAGCCGATCAGGGCGTGGGCGAGCAAGAGGACGATGCCCGCAATCCATAGGATAGCGGCAACCAAGGCGATCACCAGTGCGGGAGTGACGTCGGCTTTTGTTGACGGTGCCAATTCTTGGGCAATGAAAGGGTTCACCACTGCGTTGACGGCGTCAATGCCGGTGTGCACCTCGGGGATGCCGGCGATTAGAATATTCTGCGGAATAGGCTCGCCGCTGGGAAGCAGGCTGAGCACGCTCTCCACGGTAAAGGGAAGGGCGAGCCGCAGGGCGACGGGAATCCACAACAGGCAGAACAGCCATCGGGGAGCACGGCGCAGCAGGAATCTCAGCAGAAACAGAGCAAGGAGAATCCAGCTTGCCGTGAGGCTCATATTCAGAACGGTGAGAAAAATCGCTTCCATAAAATTGCTTATTCCTCCTTCATTTGGTCGATGAGACGGCGAATCTCCTCCGCCTCCTCGGGGGAGAGGGAAGAGCGCCGTGTAAAGGCCGCAATAAAGGCGGGCAGAGAACCGTCAAAGGTTTCCTCCACGAACTGACGGCTTTGACCGGCGAAGTAATCTTCTTTGGAGACGAGGGAGGTCACGCGACCGCCTTCGTGTTGGAATATCCCACGCTCGCACAGCTTTTTCAGTACGGTGTAGGTGGTGGATTTCTTCCAATCCAGTTGCTCCTCGCACAGCTTCACCAGCTCTCCCGAGGAAAGGGGCTCTCTCGCCCAGATAATCTCCGCAAAACGGGTTTCCACAGCACCCAACTTGTATTCTTCCATACTGTTGACCTCCTTTGGTCTATTGATGATAGACTGTATATTTAGTCTATCATCAATAGACCGATTTGTCAAGAGGTTTTTGCAAATTTCTTAGAAATCCGCTATTGCCAAGAGCGGGAAAAGATGATATACTGTATCTATCTTTTCGAAAACGTGTGAAAGGAGCAGATAGGTATGAACGAAATCAATCTGGATCGGTTTTACGAAGCCCACCGCGGGATGTATGAGGGTGCGCTGGCCGAGATTCGGGAAGGGCAGAAGCGCTCCCACTGGATGTGGTTTATCTTCCCCCAAATCAAGGGGTTGGGCAGAAGCCCTACGGCACAGTATTATGCCATCGAGAATCTGGAAGAAGCGGCCGCCTTTGCCGCCGATCCCTATCTCGGCGAGCACCTGCAGGAAATCTCCCGTGCACTGCTGGACTGTCCCGGATCGGATGCCGAGGCGATTTTGGGATGGATTGACGCTATCAAGCTGAAATCCAGTATGACGCTGTTCTATCACGCCGCAGAGGACAACCGTGTATTTTACCAGGTGTTGCAACGCTTTTACGGCGGCGAGTTCGACCAGCTGACTATGAGACACATCGAGAAGGAGCTGTGAGGACGTCTATGGCAAGCAAACAAGCAAATTCGATCATTCTTCCTCCATCCATCCGGATTAACTCGGTGAAGGGATTTTGGGCAGATCTGAGGGAAGGCGAGGTGGATTTCTCCCGCACTGCCGTGATCCTCTCCTCCTCCCATATGCAAGACGAGACGAAGCTGGCAGACATCCCCCGACGTCTGGTGCTGTATTTCGACGACGTGACCGCTTTGGGAGCACGCTCCTATAACGATGCACTGGCGGCACAAATCCGCACGTTTGTGGACGAGCTCGCGGAAACGGCATCGGGCGAAGCTGACAGGATCGACACGCTCCTTGTCTGCTGTGATGCGGGACAGTCCCGCAGTGCGGCCATTGCGGCAGCAATTTCCCGCTATCTTGGGCAGGATGAGTGGCAAATCTGGGACAATCCCCGTTACCGTCCCAATCCGCTGGTGTACCGACTCACCTGCAAGGCGCTGGGCATCCGAGTGTGGACGCCCGCTCTGCGCTATCGGGTACGGCGCAATGCCCGTGCTCTGCAAAACGCCATCCGATCCGCACGGAGAAAGTGAACCGGTGCAGTTTATGCAGTTTATGCAGTTTATTCGGATAGTTTTAGGAAGTATATATGAAACAGACAAATAAGTGGTTGCCTGCTTTCAAAGCGGCATTCCCTGCAACCATCCCCATTTTAGCCGGCTTCGGATTTTTGGGGCTCACCTTCGGCATTCTGATGAGTGCGGCAGGGTTTTCCTTTTGGTATCCTCTTTTGATGAGCCTGCTGATCTTCGGCGGTTCTATCCAGTTCGTGGCGGTGGGACTTCTGACGGCGGCATTTGCCCCTGCCCAGGCGCTGGCATTGGCGTTGATGATCAACGCCCGCCATCTCTTTTACGGCATCTCTATGCTGGATCGCTACAAGGGAATGGGACTCAAGAAGTTCTATCTCATCTTTGGTCTGTGCGACGAGACCTTTTCCATCAATTACACCGCCAAGATCCCCGAGGGGATCGACCACGGGAAGTTCTATTTTGCGGTCACTCTGCTGAATCAGATCTACTGGGTGGCAGGCTCCACCGTAGGCGGTATCTTCGGCGGGCTGATCCCCTTTTCCACCGAGGGCATCGACTTCGTGATGACCGCTATGTTCGTGGTGATTTTTATGGAGCAGTGGAAGAAGGAGAAAAATCACATCCCCTCGCTCTTGGGGCTGGTTCTGTCGCTGATTTGCCTGCTGATCTTCTCGGCGGACAGCTTTATCATCCCTGCGATGATCGCCATTCTGCTGGGTCTGACTCTGCTGAGAAAGCCTCTGCCTAAGGAAGAGAAAGCGGAGGAAGAAAAGGGCGGTGAGGCGAAGTGACCACTATGCAGCTTCTGATTACCATCGCACTGTTGGCGCTGGGCATTATGATTACCCGATTTGCGCCCTTCCTGCTGTTCCCGGCAGGCAAGCCCACGCCGAAGTATATCCGCTATCTGGGGAATGTCCTCCCCTCGGCAATGTTCGGCTTGCTGGTTGTCTACTGCCTCAAGAACGTCAGCCTCTTTGCCCCCTCCTACGGTATCCCCGAGCTGATCGCACTGGCGGTAGTAGTGGCGCTCCATCTGTGGCGGCGGCAGATGCTCCTCTCCATCGCCGGAGGGACGGTCTGCTATATGCTCCTGGTGCAGTTGGTGTTTTAATGAATGAAAGCGCTTGCAAATCGCAGATTTGCAAGCGCTTTTCGGTTATCGTTATTGTTTAGGTAGAGAACATCATAGCAATCAGCAGTTTCTGTGCGAGGAGCAGGCTGACGATGATAAAGGCAAAGGATGCAACCGTCATCAGGACGGTTGTGATACGCAGGCCTGCGGACTTGTAAGCCATTACTTGGAAGGCAAGGCTGCCGATACTGCAGATGATGACAATCAAAGGAGCGGTGAGCAAGAGGAAAATGGCGATGGCTGCGAACAATACGTAGAGTCCGTCTCTGTTCATCGGTTGCTCCAATATGCTTGCCAGTACCCCAAAAAACGCGGTTGTCAGCAGATATACAATGGGAATCAGCAATAGCAGAAATGCGATCGAAGATTTGGTTCTTAGTTTCATTAGAGTACCTCCTTGTTGTTTTGTGCTATGATTATATCACAAATTAGCACGTTTGTCAAGAGGGGTGGTGGAAAAGGACTCCCCACCGCACCGAGGAACGGCAGACAAGCTGCGGGCGAACGCAGTTCGCCCCTACGGACACGGTTTGCGCAGACCCTGCGGAAGCGGTTTCTACCGCACTCGTAGGGACCGGCCTCCCGGACGGTCCGCCGTCGAAGACGGCATCAAACGGTCTGCACCGAGGCGTTGCGCCGTGCTGATCGCTCGTCCACTTTTTTCTTTGCACGAAGGAGGCGCAAAGAAAAAAGTTCGCAAAAAAGAAACGCCGCAAGAGAGTTTCGCCCTCTGCGGAGGGCGAGGAGGGCGGCGCGCCCTCCACTGCGCCACCTTTTGAAAAAGGTGGACGAAAACTTTTCTAAAATCACGTGCCGTGCTACTTTAGAAAGAATGTGCAAACTCGATTGACAAATCCCAAAGTTTAT
>JAFTMF010000110.1 GCA_017452565.1 Clostridia bacterium | reverse complement strand
GCCCGCTGGGGGGTGCCGGCGGTGCGTATCCTTCCTACACTCTCCCCGATGTTTTGCCCGATGGAGTTGGCAATCCCGTGGCGGGAGACGTGTACCACGTGGTGTTCAAGGAGCCGATTACTCCCAATATGAAGGTGGATGAAAGCAATGTGGAATCGGTTGACGTTATGCAGGCGGAGATCGTCCGTGTGGTTTACAGCAATTACGGTGACGGCGAAACCTTCGAGATTTACCACGATAACGGCGACCGTGAGATTGCCAAGGTTGCCTCCCGTCCGGGGTACATCGTGCAGGGATCGTGGGGGACAGGAAAGTGTTATCCCCTATCCGACGTTCTGTACGATCAATTTTACGCTACCTACAGCTCGGTGGACGGCTACAGCGAAGAGGATGGCTATCACTTCTCCGCATTCTACAGTGCCTGCCCCCGCTATGAAAAGCGCAAGCCCCATCCCGATACGCTGGCAGCGGTGGAGGAGCTGAACAAGAATAACAGTTTTTCTTTGAATCTGTTGGCAGAATTGGAGAATTGCGATCTTACCGGCTTTACCGGCGGCAAGCAATTCGGATGCTACTGCTATGAAAAATTCGGACAGAAGTACACCTTCACTGCATACCCCGACCACGATAACGGCGGTTGGTATCTCACCTCGGTGGAGGGAGAAAAGGGCAAACTCTCGGTATTCGGTCTGGACGGCGACGAATCGGACGAGAAAATTATATCCACAATGACCGGAAAAGGTTATAAACTGCTGGATTGGGTGGACTCCTATGAAGCGGGCTACCTGACCTTCCTCAAAAACGGTGTACAGATTACCTTTGCAGGGAAGGCAAAGTCACGAACGATTTCGGTTGAGCTATACGTGTCCAACGATTTGGGATACGCTTATTAATGGATAAGAGAAAGAGAAAAGGAGATGCAGCTATGAAAAAACTGCTTTCGTTGGTTTTATCTCTGCTTTGTATCGTCAGCTGCACGGGCTGTGTGGCACGGATGCTGGACGTGGGCGGCACAACCTTGCCCGATCCCTCCAAGCAGCAACCGGGCGGCGGTCTGTATACTGTCACCGCCGGCTACGATTACGGAATGCATCGCCCGGGATTGGCGACTATGCTCTACAGTTCCAGCACCCTCTTCTTCGATCTGCCCGAGGGCTACGATCCCCCGGTTGCGGGAGATGAGTTTGCCATCACTTACACCGGCGAGCTGCTGATTCAGGAGAGCTATCCCTCCACCGTGGTGATCACCGGCGGCAAGGTGATCGGTGTCACCGCCGAGCCTGCGATAATCCGGCAGGTGCGCTATCACGTCAAGGACAAGAGCCTCACTTTGCTGGACGAAAATGGCGAGGAAGTAAAGATCGAAGGCGGTATCAGCTTCCCCGAGTATTATATTATCGGTGACGAGGGAAAGTACGCTGAACTGTCCTCCCTCACCGAGGATACCGAACTGTACGGCTCGATTTCTTACACCAATCGAATGAGCAACGGCGGAATCACCTTCAGCGGACTATATTTGGAAAATCCCCGTCCGTAAGGGCGTTGTGGGCGAATATGGAATGCGCCTCTGCAATGTGCGAAATCTCGCCCAAAACTTGTAAACAATTTGTAAATATCGCAAAAACACTATTTTCTATTGTCTTCTTCTGTGATATAATAACCCCTGCAGGCGCAAAATTTCCTGCAGAAAGAATCGGAGACTCGGTGAACGGGTAAATACCGACGGCGGCTTTCCCAAAGGGCGCAACTCCCCCTTCGGACAGTACCGTACACGGTTTTTCACCTGCCGTTTTCTGAGTTTTTCGAAAATATTATTTTATGAGGTGAAACACCATGCTTCAGAAAGAAGTAAAGACCGGCATCATTACCGAGTACGCTACCCACGAGGGCGACACCGGATCGGTTGAAGTACAGGTTGCTGTACTGACCAAGCGCATCAACGATCTGACCGCTCACCTGAAGACCAACCCCAAGGACCATCACAGCCGTCGCGGCCTGCTGAAAATGGTAGGTAAGAGACGTAACCTGCTGGGTTATCTCCAGAAGAAGGACATCGAGCGCTACCGTGCTCTGATCGAAAGACTGGGTCTCAGAAAGTAAGCCGAAGGGCGTAGCTTGCTACGCCCTTTTTTTCCGTAGAAAAGCGGCACTCGCCGCTTTTCTACAGGGAAACAAACTCCGTTCACTTGCTCTGCAAAGAGCTCCGCATAGCGAAAGGGTATTTCCGTTTGGCCGTCTGCAGTGCGATCAATTGCACTCGAATCTTCGAATGTATCTGTTTGCACTATAGACAAACGCCCCTTTCGCGTCACTCACAAGAATTGATAGATTGATATTGAAAGGAAGAAAAAAGTTATGGCAATGTCCTCTGCACTGGAATTCAAGAACTACAAAGTATTTGAAACCACACTGGCCGGCCGTCCTCTCGTTGTAGAGACCGGCAAAATGGCAGGTCTGGCCAACGGCTCCTGCCTCGTTAAGTACGGCGAAACTGCTGTACTGTGTACCGCTACCGCATCCGAAAAGCCCCGTGACGGCATCGATTTCCTGCCCCTGTCCGTAGACTTCGACGAGAAGCTCTACGCTGTAGGCCGCATCCCCGGCGGTTACCTCCGCCGCGAAGGTAAGCCCTCCGAAAAGGCAGTGCTCACCTCCCGTGTCATCGACCGTCCCGTTCGTCCCCTCTTCCCCAAGGATCTGCGCAACGACGTAGCGCTGACCCTCACCGTTATGGCAGTTGATTACGACTGCTCCCCCGAAATCACCGCAATGATCGGTGCTTCCATCGCTCTGTCCATCTCCGATATTCCGTGGAACGGTCCTATTGCGGGCGTTTATATGGGTCTGTGCGACGGCGAGATCGTAGTGAACCCCACTCAGGCTCAGCGCAAGGTTTCCGATCTGGAGCTGACCGTTGCAGGTTCTCACGAGAAAGTGGTTATGATCGAGGCAGGTGCCAACGAGGTTGAGGACGACGTAATGTTCGAGGCCATTATGAAGGCCCACGAGGAGATCAAGGAGCTTTGCACCTTCATCGACTCCATCGTTGCCGAGATCGGCAAGCCCAAGTTCGATTACCCCTCCGGCGATCTGGATCACGATATGTTCGACAAGATCTTCGCATTCTGCGAG
>JAFTMF010000109.1 GCA_017452565.1 Clostridia bacterium | reverse complement strand
GGGATTATCCTTACCGGACTCGGTGAAAAAGATACCCCAAGCCAGACCGTTGTTGATCTTGGCAGTAGCTTCGATGTAAACGTGTTCGCCCTTGGCAATATAGCGGTCGGTGAGGAATACCGCATCGTTGGTATCGCCGTTGGCGGCGGTCATAGAGCCGTCTGCATTGAATGTACCGTTGCAGGACTGACCTGCATCTCTGGCGATGGGGGTGAGCTTATCTGCGGTCAGCAGATTGGTGGGGGCAGCGTCTGCGTACACTGCAACGGGCAGCAGAGACAGAAGCATGCACAGGGTGAGAAGAATAGTAGTAAATCTCTTCATCATTAATTTCCTTTCCTGAAAGAGAATTTTCGGAGTATATCCTTGATTTTATTGTACAATTTTAATTCATAATTTGCAATAGAAAAAACGCGCCAAAAAGGAGAAAAAGCGTTATTTTTCGAGACGGTGAAGAAAATATCGTTTCCCTCTTGCAAAGACGCTAAGGATGATATATAATAAATTTAACCAAACCAAACCAATGAAGGAAGGAAAAACTATGTTATATTACCAAGTTGTGATTAAAAACAAGTACATCGTGATTCCTGTGAATATGCATTCAAAAAGGAAAAAAATCTGTTTTTATGAGGATGGTCAGCTGATCTGGGATTTTGATGCCCATATCGACTTTACAGCTCCCCGTTTTTATACTTATGTGAACATCTCCCACCTGAGAGGGAAAACGGTGACCCTCACCGCTACTCCCGAGATCGATATTCACTTCACCTTTGTGGATGCGATCCCCTCTGCCGGCTATTATCAGGAAGAATTCCGTCCTATGGTGCACTTCACGGCGAAAATCGGCTGGATCAATGATCCAAACGGTCTAGTGTTTGACGGCAAGACCTATCATATGTTCTTCCAGCACAATCCTGCCGACAGCAACTGGGGCAATATGACCTGGGGACACGCCATTTCGGATGATCTGATCCACTGGCATGAGGTGGATTCTGCCCTGCAGCCCGACTGTCTGGGCACCATGTTCTCCGGTAGCGGAATTGTGGATCGCAAGAATATCACCGGAGTGAAAACGGGCGACCATGATCCTATCCTGCTGTATTATACTGCGGCAGGCGGCAACTCTGCACTTTCTGCCGGTAAGCCACATACCCAATGTATGGCGTATTCCACCGATGGGGGCAAAACCTTCCAAAAATATGCAAACAATCCCGTGATCGAGCACATCGAAGGGGGCAACCGTGATCCCAAAGTGGTTTGGTGTGAGGAGCTGGGCTGCTATCTTCTCGCTCTCTATCTGGATCGGGACGAATATGTACTCTTCCGCTCCGATGATCTCGTTCACTTTACCCAGATCCAACATCTGCATCTGCGTGGGGACGATGAGTGTCCCGATATTTATCCCCTGACCGTGAAGAACGAGCCGAGTGTGCGGAAGTGGGTGTTCAGCGGCGCTTCCGATCGCTATCTGGTAGGCGATTTCCGGGGCGGCAGATTCGTGCCCGTTCAGGAGTCCAAGCCCTACTTCTACGGTCACCGCACCAGCTATGCTGCACAGACCTTCTCCGATGTCCCCGATCGTCGGATCAAAATTGCATGGGATGTGCTCCATGCTCCCGAGTCGGTGTTCGAGAACCAGATGGGCATTCCCACAGAGGTGAGCCTCTGCAAGGTAGGCGGGGAGTATCGCCTTTGCACCCTTCCCGTTAAGGAGTTTGAGACTCTGCGGGTGAACACCGAAACCCACCTCATCCGTGAGGTGGAGAATTTCCGCCGTCCTCTCCATCGCAAGGGCTATGATATAGAGCTGACCGCTCCCAAGGAGTCTCCCGATTTTGCCATCCGCTTCTTCGGCTACGAGCTGAGAGTAAAACCCTCGGATAACACGCTCTCCTACAACGATGTGACGATGCCGCTTTCCTATACGGGTGGTGAGATCAAGCTCCGTATTGTTTCCGATGTGCTGGGCTTGGAGGTCTTTGCAGACGATGGTCTGATCTATTCGGTAGTGGGTTCTCTGGCAGACTACAGCATCCGCTACCTGACGGTAGAGCCGCTGTCGGGCAAGGAAGTGCCCGACGTAACCCTCACCGTTCATACGCTGAAAGGAATTTGGTAAGATGATTCACATTCCCGTCGGCGTCCGCTACGATAAAGTAGAAGTGCAGGCTGAGCTGGACGTTTCTGCCGCTTATTTCATTAGTGTTCCCGACGGATGGCAACACAAGGAGCGATTTCTGGATCTTGCCGAGCTGATCTACATTACCGAGGGGGAGCTCCATCTTTCGGTAGGTGGCGAAGCTGTATCGCTGACAGCAGGAGACGCCTATCTGGTGCGGAAGTATACCACTTTATCGGGCGTGCGTCCCTCCGTGGGAGCTTGCGCCTTCTATACCGTTTCCTTCTACTGCACCTTGGCCAAATATGACACCCTTTACGGCAAGGCACTCCGCATTTCCTCCCGTTCCTCCCATGCCCAAACGTTGTTCAACGATCTCACCTTTTACGCCTCCAAGGGCACAGGGGAGAGCTATCTCGTGGATTCTGCCTTTTCCCTTTTGCTGGAGGTACTCTACGATTCCTGCACTCGAGAGTCCGAGCGGGTGCAGATGCACGGCATTTTGAGGTATATCAACGATCACATCGCCTCGCCTCTGACTGTGGATCAGATCAGCGAGCAGTTTCATTACAGCAACGACTACATCTCCAAAATTTTTCGTGAGCAGTTGGGGGTGACAATAAAGCAGTATGTTATCCAGCGAAAGCTGTCGGTGGCAAAACGGCTTCTCACCACCTCGGATATCTCCATCAAGCAGGTGGGACAGGCGGTAGGCTTTCACGAGCCGATGCTGTTTGATAAGTTTTTCAAGTATCACGTGAAGATGACTCCCAAAAAATATCGGGAACTATATCTGTAAGCAAGAAGATCCCCCTCAAGCGAGGGGGGTCGTTTTGTTTGGATTATTGTTTCTTTCGTTTGCCAAGAAGAATCGCTGCCACTGCACCGATCGCAACCAAAACGCCGGCAATGCCCAACAATACGGGAACGAGTTTGCCGTTATCCTTGGTGGCGACAGGGGGATTTCCCGACGGCGTGGTGACATCGGGCTGTTCGGTGGCAGGCAGATCGTCGGAAGGAGGGACATCGGTGGGAAGATCATCGGTGACAGGAGCATCCTCGCTCATCGGAGGTTGGATTTCTCCCACCTTGGTGAGTCTGAAGTAGTCCAGACCGTAGAAGTAGCCGCTGGATCTGCCGTTTTTCTCGGGGATCCGCACTTCCAGCACGTGAAGTCCTTGGGTGAGAGAAAGACCCTCACCCAGCTTCGTCTCAGGGGAGCGTATGACGCCGTTGTTGTAGAGATCTACGCCCTTGCCCAGCGGTTCACCGTCCAGATAGTGATAGGCGATGCCGAAATCGCCTGCCTTGGTGAAAACAGCAGACAGATCATACACTGCCGTTTCGGGAACGTTGATGTAGAGCTTTACGTAATTGTCCCGCTGTGCCTTGAAGATCAGTTGGCTGCCGCCCGACCAATCTCTGCCGAAGGGAGACATTTCCTGTGTCTCTGCCTTTTCCATACCGGTGCATTCGATGATCTTCATCGCCTCGCCCTCGTAGAACAGAGCCGGCTCGGGATATGGAAGATCGTAATACTCGGTGCGTGCCTCCAGTGAAACGGCACTATAGCCATCGGTCTGCCCTTTCTCCAGATAGAAGTAGGCGGTGACTACCTGATTGGAATAGCCGTTCCGATGATATTTTTCAATGAAAGCCTGGAAGGATTCGGCAAAGGGGATATTGTCGATGATGTGGAAACGGTTATTCAGACGGTTTCCGATTCCCCACATACCGCCGTTGGTGAAGGGCTGTGCATGGTAGGGGTAATCAAAGGGGAACCAACTTCCCCAAGCGTAGCCGAAATAGTCCTCGCTCCCCGTTCCGAACCAAGAGGGGAACTTTTCGCCGTCCACGAAGAACTTTTCGTCCCCTTCTCCCCACCACCAATCGGGGTGAGAGGTGGGATCGCCTACGCCGTATTCCTTGTAGATGTGCATGGAAACGCCCACGAATCTGCCGCTTCCCGTAACCGACAGCATCGAGGAGTCGGGGAAGCGATCGTTTTTGACGGGATCGGCAAGGCGGTTCCATTTGGCATGGAAGCGCAGGAGGCGATCTGCATCGGTTTTGGAAAGTGTCTGGCTTTCTACCGAGTATGTGATCTTTCGATCGGTTTTACCGTCGTTTTGCAGGACGATTTTCGCACCGTCAGAGTAGGGCATATACCAGGAGGCGTAGAGGGTGCCGTCCTCGTACACGCCAACGGGCAGGCTGCTGTATGCATTGAGCCCGCAGGTGCTACCGAAGAATCCGCCCAGGGTAGTCCACACCGACGGGGCTGCTTCGCCATCCCAGTAAGCGGAGATTGCCAGCTCTGCAAGAGCGTTCCAATCATCACCGAGCCCTGACAGACCGTCGAGTTTAACGGTGATCTTGGTCACTGCACACGCACCCGAGGCGGCAAACAGCTCCGCAGAGCCGCCTGCAGGGATGGTGGCAGCTTGCTCCTTGCCCGTTTGCTTGGTACCAAGATTTACAAAGGCTTTCTCTGCATCCAACAGAGCCTTCTGTCCCTCTGCGGAGAGAGGGAGGGAGAAGGGTTCAACGGTGGTGCCTTCGGGGAAGGTGATGTAGCCTACGTGGAAGTAACGTCCCCAATCGCCGTATGCCACCACCTTGCAGGACGTGCTGTATGGGATAGGCAGATAGCAGTTTTTACCTCTTGCGGCATCGTAGGAGATGTTGGAGAGATTGAAGGGGAAACTGCCGCCGAAAAAGTCTGCGAAAGGCATATCCACTGAAGGGGTCGTGCTACCGTCGATGAAGATTTTGATATGGCCGCTTCTCGGCTCTGCTGACCAGAAGCGAACCAGCGCACCTGCGCCCGTGATGTCTGCCAGTACCAATCCACCGTCGGGCTGACGGCGGAGATTGTCTCCGTGGTCGTCGTTGGCGTCCCAGTTTTGATATTTGCCCGTGATTTCGTTGTAGGTGGATCGCTGATCGTAGGAGGTGGATTCTGCAGAAGCCTCGCCAGGTTGTACGGGATTGGCAAGGGCTGCGAGATCGGTGAGTTTTCCGACCACATCGGGATATGTCAGGGTATAGTTCATATCTTCTCCTTCTGCCATCCGTCGGATTGTGACGGTGTATTCGGTGACGACCTTGCCGCTGTGGGTGAGGTCACAGGCTTTTTCCAGCCGATAGGTGACGGTGGTCACGCCTACTGCAAGGGGAATTTCGGGAGAGGGTGATCCGTTCTCAACAGCAGTTTGGGCAAGCACTGTCTTGCCACCGTAGCTTGCGGAAACGAAAAGATCGGTTTCGGCAGTGGCTTGGGGGATCAGCCGTACCGAGTCGATTTCATAGGGCAGACGGGAGTGAAAATCTGTGATGGTCTCGTCAAACCAAATGCCGTTCGGCACTCCGTCCATGGAGAAGGCGGTGAGAGCAGGCTTTGCGCTCTCGGGAATGGGTGTCCATTTCACATTGGTAAACAGCGTATCACTGCTCCAGACCAGCAAACCCGGTTTGCCTGTGGTGTAGGAGGAATCGTTCACCGAGGTGACGAGCTTGCCGTCTATATAATAGGAAATGGAATCGCCCACGCAGTCTACCCGAAGGGTGTATTCCTTTTTCGATTTGTCCACGGGAATTTCGCCAAACTCGAATACCCCGGTAGCGGGAAATTTGAACAGACGTGCTGTGCCTCGGGTGAGGTCTACATTGGCAACATAAGCTTCGGAGCCGTTATCGTTGGAGCGGAACACCAGTGATGCGGCGCCTTGATTCTTGATCTTCACT